>JBFZEY010000388.1:0-4418 GCA_041306625.1 Spirochaetota bacterium
AAATCACATGCCAGGGGGGATCATGAGCGACAACAAGCTTCCCGTCAGCGTCAAGCTCGGATATGGAGTGTGCGATCTGGGTGGAAATCTGTTTTTCACGGTAATCGGATTCTGGCTCCTCAACTTTCTGACGGATACTGTCGGGCTCGCGGCAGGGCTTGCAGGTTTGACCATTGCCATAGGAAAAATCTGGGACGCCGTAACCGATCCAATGGCAGGGTATCTTTCAGACCGGACAAAAAGCAGGCTCGGCAGGCGTCGTCCGTGGATGCTCTTTGGATCGGTACCCCTTTTCCTCACCATGATCCTTATGTTCACCAACCCCGCGCTGTTTGCCGGTGCAGGATGGAACCCCGCCGAACAGCAGACATTTCTTTTTATCTGGGCGACCGTGCTTTTCTGTCTGCTCTGCACGGCGTATACCGCGGTCAATATACCCTATAACTCGCTCACTCCGGAGCTCACACAGGACTACCACGAGCGAACCTCTCTTAACGGCTATCGTTTCGGTTTCGCGGTAATAGGCTCACTGCTCGGCGCAGGTGCTTCGCTGCCGATCGTAATGGCGTTTCCCGATAAGAATATCGGATTCTCCGGAATGGGTTTTATTTTCGGCGCGCTCATGCTTATTACTGCCCTCATTACGGTGATAATGGTGCGCGAACCGATGACACAGGCCGTGGTCGGCGGCAAAGGATTCTTCGGAACCTACCTGAAGGTCTTCAAGAACAGGCCGTATGTACTTATCCTTCTCACCTATGCGCTGCATATTACCGGCCTTACCGTTGTAATGGGCGTGGCCATCTATTATTTCAAGTACATCCATAACGACGAATCTCAGACTACCATCGCGATGGTCATCCTTCTCCTGACCGCGATGGCGTTTATTCCCGTAAGTGTGCTGCTTTCAAAAAAGATCGGCAAGAAGCTTGTTTACGGGATCGGCATGGCGATATTCGCAGCAGCGACCCTGATGCTTTTCGCGTTCGGCCACCTGTTTCCGGTTTCCTTCTCATTCTGGGTGATGTTTTTCGCCGGTACCGGTTTCGGATTCACGTACGCAATGCCCTACGCCATCGTGCCCGACGCGGTCGAATACGATTACCTGCTTACCGGCGAACGGACGGAAGGCGCCTTTTACGGGATATGGACTTTCGGCATAAAAATCGGACAGGCGCTGGCGCTGGCCATCAGCGGACTGGTGCTATCATTTTTCGGTTACATACCCGATGTCGCACAAAGCGAATCTTCCTTACTCGGCATACGCTTGCTTCTAGGCCCGATCCCGGCGGTCATACTTCTGCTTTCGCTAGTGACGTTATATCTTTATCCGATAAACGAAAAACGGTATAACGAAATTCTTGCGGCGATACGGAAAGGGGAGGCCGGCAGGGGCTGAGCCGGAAGATTATTTGCCGTAACGAGCGCGTTCCAGTCCCGCGAGCAGGCTATACGCACAGGGCACCACAAAAAGGGTGAGCAGTGTCGAGACGATCATTCCGCCGAGCACCGCAATCGCCATCGGAATGCGCGCCTCGGCCCCCGGGCCCAGCGCGAGCGCCGGCGGTACCGCCGCGGCGACAGTGGCCAGGCTCGTCATCATTACCGGACGCAGCCTGATCGGGCAGGCCTTCGTAAGCGCCTCGTTTACCGACATCCCTTCATGACGCAGCTGGTTGGTGAACTCGACCAGTAAGATCGAGTTCTTTTTAACGAGTCCCATCAACAGTATGAGGCCTATGAAGCTGTATATATTCAGCGAATTCCCCGTAATAACCAGCGCCATTATCGCTCCCGAGAAACTGAAGGGCAAAGCGAGCAGTATGGTGAACGGGTGTATGTAGCTGTTGAACTGGCTGCCGAGTATCATGTAGGAAACGATGATGCCGATGACCAGTGCGAAGAGCAGACTGTCGAATGATTCGCTCGATGTCTTCGCCGATCCGGTAAGTTCCGCCGAATAACCCTCGGGCAGCACCTCGCGCGTAATTTTCATTGCATGGTTGAGCGCCTGCTCCTGCGAAAAGCCCGGGGCCGGGCTTGCGTACACGGCGATCGAACGTTCCCGGTTTATCCTCGTTATCGAAAGCAATGAAGTGGTGGGCACTATCCGCACAACATCGGAAAGGCGCACCAGTTCACCTCGATTATTCCTGACGAAAATTTGCCGTATATCCCCAGCCATCCGTCGTTCCGGCTCTTTCAGGCGCACCCGTATATCGTAACGGTGGCCTTCATCGGTAAATTTGCCCATCTTCTTCCCTCCGATGAGCGCGCTTACCGCGTTTCCTATCGACGTCATGCTGACTCCACGCTGTTCCGCGGCGTTACGGTCGGGCAAAATCTGTATCTCGGGCTGGCCGGTATCATACCCGGTATCCACATCAACCATCATGCCGCTTTTAACCATGCGCGCCGCGATTTCATCGCTGTACCTGCCGAGCTTTTGCCAGTCGGTACCTCGTACCGTAAATTCTACCGGGTATCCTCTTGATGCGGAAAACCCTCGTGTTGAGAGGTCCTGGATGGTCGCTTTCATTTCTTTGGAGATCGAGTTTAATTCCGTCCGGACGATTCCGGCGAATTCAGCCTGGTTAAGACGGCGTTTTTTAACCGGATCAATGGGGCGATCGTCCGGTTCCTTCATGGTTACAAAGATCATTCCCGTATTCACTTCGCCGCCGCCGAAACCGCCGATGGCCGAAAAATATCTGAGTACTTCCCCGCGGGACGCGACATATGCTTCCGCCCTCGCGGTGAGCGCATCGGTGTACTCCAGCGATGAGCCCACGCTTGTCTTTATTCTCACGATGAACATGCTCTGGTCCTGCGCGGGCACGAATTCCTTTTTCATTGGGATCATGAACAGGAGCGATGATGCGAAAAACGCGATCGAACCGAATATTACTCCCCAGCGATGGTTAAGAACAAACTTTATGGCTCTGCCGTATGATTCGGAAAGTGTTCCGAACGCGCGATTGACCGCCCGCCCGAAAGCTCCGGTGCTGCTGCCCACCTGAAGAAACTGGGAACACCTCATGGGCGTAAGCGTGAGCGCCTCGAGAAGCGAAAGGGCCACTGCGACCGTTATGGTGATGCCGAACTCGAGAAAATACTTGCCAATGATACCCTTCATAAACGCCACCGGCAAAAAGATTGCGATTACCGCCAGTGTGGCCGCAATCGCAGCGAATGTGATCTGCCGCGCGCCGAGGCCTGCCGCCTCGATACGGTCGTGTCCCATCTCCTGGTAACGGGAAATATTTTCCATAACCATGATCGCATCATCGACGACGATACCGATGGCGAGCGACAGCGCGAGCAGGGTGAAGGTGTTGAGGGTGAATCCCAGGAAATACAGGAATATAAAGCTTCCCATGATCGATGTCGGAATGGCAAGAAGGATGTTGAACGTCGAACTGAACGAACCGAGGAAGACGAGGCACACGACCCCCGTGAGTATTGTGGAGAGAATAATGGTGAATATCAGTTCGTCAGTGGAGTCCTTCACGAATTTCGTCATATCATGGGAAACGGCCACGCTGTAGCCCTCGGGCAGGCGGGCCTGCAGGTCGGCTGTCAGCTTCCGGACCTCCTCGGCGACGGCGATCGTGTTTGATCGGCGCTGTTTCATAATTCCGAGCCCGACGGTCGGTCTGCCGTTATAACGCGAAATCCTTCGGATATCGTCGAGATCGTCCCTGATCTCCGCCACATCGCCCAGCAGTATCTTGCGATAGACTGGAGCGCCGCCTCGTGAGGTGATGGGCAGCGTTTCAAGTTCCTTCACCGTTGAGGCCTCGCCCATGGAGCGAACCACGAATTCGCTTTTCGAGGTTTCGATTCGCCCGCCGGGGACCTCGATATGCTCCCTGCCGATGGTATTGAGAACGTCATCTATGGACAGCTCTAGGGCCTGGAGCTTTTTCCTGTCGATCCAGATTCTAACCGCACGGTCCACGTAGCCGCCCATGCGGACATCGGCGACCCCGGGGAGTGTCTGGTAGCGGTCTCTGATATGATTGCGGGTATAGACCATGAGATCTTTAAGAGGCTTATCCGAGGTTACGGCGACCCACATAATGGGGAAATCCTCGGGATTCCGCTTTGAGATAATGGGCGGTTCGATTTCGTCCGGCAGCAGTTGCTGGGCCTGCGCAATTTTCGTCTGGACCTCCTGCAATGCCACATCTACATCCCTGGTGACATCCAGTTCGACGGTAATGCTTGCCTGCCCCTGTCGTGCGGTGGATCTGACTTCGTGAATTCCCTCAACGCTCATTACCGCATTCTCAATGACGTCGATAACGTCAGTCTCCATAATCTCCGGCGACGCCCCCTCGTAGGTAACATCGATGTTTACGACCGGAAAATCGATGTCGGGCTTCTGTGAAATACCCATCCGCCCGAATGAGATC
>JBFZEY010000389.1:0-3095 GCA_041306625.1 Spirochaetota bacterium
CGGGTCGCACCATGGTATAGTGCGCTTTTGTAAAGTTGATAATGCCGGCCGAGTTGGCCAGGTGCACCTGCTCCGGAAGCGTGCGGTTCTTCGCCATTGTCTCAACGATCGTGTCGAAACGGCCTATCTGCGTTTCCGTAAAGGCGGCATCGCACTCGGCCTTGGCAAGATGCGAGAAGACACCTTTGACCGTCAGCCCCTCGAGCGCCAGCGTCTCGCCGATGAAGCGCTCCGCGTTGTACCAGTGCACGCCGATGCGCTCCATGCCGGTGTCTATTTTCAGATGCACCATGGCCGTTTTGCCCATTGCCTTCGCCGCGGCGGCGATTGCGCGGCTCTTGTCAGGCGATGAGCTCGTAATCTCCACGCCGTGCTCGATGAACTGAGGTATCTGCTCGGAGTTGATGGCGCCCATCACCACGATCGGCGCGCCGATGCCGCTTTCGCGCAGAAAGACCGCCTCCTCCAGGTAGGCCACCCCCAGGCAGTCGGCCCCGGCGGCCAGGAGCTCTTTCGATATGCGCACGATGCCGTGCCCGTAGGCGTTCGCCTTCACCATGGCCATGAGCTTCACGCCGGGCCCGATGAGCGAGCGGACAATCCGGTAGTTGTGGATGAGGCCGGCGAGCGAAATCTCCGCCCTGGTGGGCCGGTGCGCGTATGCTTCGTGCGTGAATACCATAA
Organism: Spirochaetota bacterium; assembly: GCA_041306625.1. GTDB lineage: Bacteria > Spirochaetota > UBA4802 > UBA4802 > UBA5368 > MVZN01. The sequence goes on from JBFZEY010000389.1 coordinate 685, forward strand.
CGGGTTTTTCCTCCGGATCGGTGTACCATAGGGCGGCGGCGTGGAAAAAGACAATAGAAATTTGATTACGGTATTGGAGTCTCGATTATGGGTATAAGGTTCCACGCGTGATGGTCGTTACATCCCATCGTGGGCCTGGGGGCGAAGCGAAGATGCGATGTGCCACGCCGGACATTCCGGCATGGAGTGTGCGAGGTGCGGTGCCGGTATAAAGATAGCCGCCGTAATCCCGAGCCCGATTAAAAATACTTTACAAAAAATCAAGCCCATTTTAGCTTACCAGTCGGCTCGCCAGACTGACAGGAAACTTTAAGGCGACGGCACGCTCTGTCGCCTTTTACCGTTCATGTGCACTTCATAAGCGGGGTTATCCCCGCATTTTACTAGTGGAGGTCTGTTGGATGCTGAAGGAATATAAAACCGATCAAATTCGCAACGTCGCAATACTCGGACACGGCAGCACCGGAAAATCGACACTTTTCGATTCCATGCTCCTCATGGGGGGCAAGATCGATAAAATCGGCAATCCCGCAGACGGTACGCTCACCTCGGACTACGACGACGAAGAAAAAAGCAGACAGATTTCAATCCGCAGCGCGCTCGGCTTCGTCGAGCTCGACGACGTAAAAATAAACATCATCGACACCCCCGGCATGTCAGACTTCATCGGCGAGGCGCGCGCGGCGCTGCAGGTGGCCGAAACGGCCATCCTCGTGGTCGACGCGGTAGACGGCGTGCAGATAGAGACCGAAAAGGCCTGGCGGTACCTTACGGAGAACAACATCCCGCGCATCATCTTCATAAACAAAATGGAGAAGGAACGCGCCAGCTTCCAGAAAACCATCGATAACATCGCCAACAATCTCGGCGCCAAGGTGGCGCCGCTGTGCATGCCGCTCGGCGAGGGCGCGAGTCTCAAGGGTATTGTGGACCTGGTCGACATGAAGGCGCTCGTGCCCAAGGCGGACGGCAAGGGCGTTACGGTCTCCGACGTTCCCGCCGACATAAAGCAGCAGGCCGAGGGGCACCGCAACGCGCTCCTCGAGCTCGCGGCCGAGGGCGAGGACGCTCTTATAGAGAAGTTCCTCGACGGCGGTGAACTGACGGTCGAAGAGATACGCCGCGGTATCACGGCGCAGCTCAAAGCCGCGAAGCTCCACCCGGTAATCTGCGGTTCATCGCTCAAGTCGATAGGCATACGGAATCTTCTTAACGTAATAAAGGCCTTTGTTCCCTCGCCCGAAACCGGACGGGAGTACAACGGGCACGGTATGGGAGACAGGGAGGCTGCGAAAAAAGTGCAGTGCAAACCGGACCAGCCCTTCGCCGGGGTGGTCTGGAAAACGTATATCGACCAGTACGCGGGCCGGTTCACCTACCTGAAGGTCGTTTCTGGCGAGCTCCTGCCCGACGTCGAGGTGCTCAATTCCACGCGCAACGCAAAAGAGCGCATATCGAAGATCTACACCATGATCGGCAACAAGCAGGCCGACATGCCGAAGATTACCTGCGGCGACATCGGCGTGGTCGTTAAGCTCGAAAAGACCATCACGCGCGACACGCTCTGCGACACCAAGAACTCCGTGGTCCTCCCGCTCGTCAACCTTCCCAACCCCGTTTTCTCGTACGCCATCGAGGCGGGCAAGAAGGGCGAGGAAGACAAGATCGGCCAGATCCTGGGCCGCATCACCGACGAAAATCCGACCATAACCTACGCCTTCAACGCCGAGACCAAACAGACCGTGCTCTCGGGCATGGGCGAAATGCAGCTCGACATGATTTTGAAGAGCATAAGGGAAAAGAACAAGCTTGAGGTCGTCACCAGCGAGCCGCGCGTGGCCTACCGCGAGACGATCACCAAGAAGGCCGAGGCGCAGTATCGCCACAAGAAGCAGTCGGGCGGGCATGGTCAGTACGGGGAGGTGTATATCCGCGTGGAGCCGCTCCCCAGGAGCGGCGGCTATGAATTCGTCAACGCCATCGTCGGCGGCGTCATCCCAAGGCAGTACATTCCCGGATGCGAAAAGGGCTTTAAAGAAGGCCTCGAAGAAGGCGTACTCGCCAAGTTCCCGGTGGTCGACGTGAAGGTCGAGCTCTACTTCGGTTCGTATCACGACGTTGACTCTTCCGAAATGTCGTTCAAGATCGCCGGCCGCCAGGCGCTCAAAAAGGGCATGGAGGCCGCGGGTCCCATACTCCTGGAGCCGGTAATGGAAGTCGACGTCTTCGTGGACAAGGACTTCATGGGCGATATCCTCAACGACATCAACGGCAGGCGCGGCAGGGTGCTCGGTATGGGCGCCAAGGACGAGAACGACAGCGCCGGGCTTTCGGTCGTAAAGGCGAATGTTCCGCTGGCGGAGATGCAGCGCTATTCGATCGACCTGCGGGCCATGACCAGCGGCAAGGCA
>JBFZEY010000390.1:0-8513 GCA_041306625.1 Spirochaetota bacterium
TAAAAATATATCAAATTCGGCCAGTCGAATGCAGTAACTACATTTTTCCATTAACGACGACAAAAAATTCCCGACTGGAACAACATCCCGATCTGTAAACTATCATAAAGGTGTCGTACTCAACATCACCTCCCGTGTAATCGATGGAAAAATCGTAGGGTGGAATCTGTATAGCCGGGAATCCCGGCAGGGCAAAAAACGACAATTCGACAAGCGGCCCCTGTATCCAGGTAATTGACAACAGCTCCACAATTTCACTCGATACATTGACAATTCGCAGGTAAATCGTTCCCGGTCCTTCAATTTCAATCCTGCCATCGCTTATCCCTCGCACGAAGGTTGCCGGTGGTTGTGTAAACGACACATCATCAGAATATATCAAATCGATATCATGATCCCCCACCAGCTCGAAGAGTTCCTCCCGGCAGGATAATAAGGAAAATAGCATTATACCAAGAACCGCCGCGATTCTGATCACTGGTTTCATAATCCATACCTTTTCATTGTGCATAATGAACCATTCATTTCATCATTCGACGGGCGGCCGTTCGGGCCTGAGGCTTTGCCTGAGCCCCGGACCCTTTACGATATAGGTCACCACGGCATACCCGTCCGCCGTGTCATACCGGTCAACCGTTCCCTGCCGCACCACGTCCACCGAATCGATAAATAAATCCTTCGCTACCATCTGCGCGTTGATCAGCGCCGCTTCTTTGGCGGTCTCCATGGCCTGAACGCCCTCAAGCCCTTCGCGCGGATAGCCCTTGCAGACGATCATATAGCTTGTATCGTCTATAAAATGATTTTTAATGAGTATGCTTCCCCTGTCGTTCGCCTTTCGCGGCCAGCAGCCCGAAAACATCAGCACTATGGCGACGACGGCAAGTGCTTTATTTATCATAATTCCTCCATGGATGGCCCGGACAAGCACGGTGATTTTACATCATTCCTGTCACAGGCCGCGCCTTACAGCCCCAGGTCGTCTGAAATCCCGCGCATGGCCGAAAGCGAGACCTCAACGAAGCGCGGAAGCTCCATTCCGAATTTTTCACATTCCAGAACGATATCCCTATTTACCGAGCGCGCGAACGCCTTCTCCTTCATCCGCTTTACCACCGACGAGGCCTTCACGCTCGAAAGCTTTTTATCGGGATAGACCAGCGCGGTGGCGGTTATGAGCCCGGTAACGGTTTCGCCCGCGGCGAGCGCGTGCTGGAAAAGCGTAGAGCGCGTCTCTCCGGGAAAAGCCTCTTCGTTGTGAAGGCGGATCGCGTCGATGATATCCGGATCGACACCCTGCTCGCCCAGGATACGCACGGTCTCCCGGCCGTGAACGGCAAGATCGGCGTCGGTGAGCTCGACATCAATGTCGTGCAGGAGCCCGGCAAGCGCCCATTTCGCCTCGTCCTGCCCCAGCTCGCGCGCAAGCGAGCGCATCACCGCCTCCGAAGCCAGGCAGTGCTTCAGCATATTCTCGTTTTTAACATATTCCTTTAAAAGCTCTATGGCGCGTTCTCTTTCCATGGTCGATTCCCATTCCATCACATGAACGGCCGGCCGCGGTCGCCATGCGGATTACCGCTTCGGCCTGATCACTGGAAATATATCGGAAACGCGGCAAAAAGGAAAGCCTTTTTCGGGGCTAGAGGAGATACAACTCACCGTCGGAGAGGATGGAAAACCCCGCGTCCGACAACAGTTTTTCGGTCTTCCGCACATCCTGCACCTGGAAGACGAAAACGGCATCCTTTTTACGCTCGACGGTGAAGCCGTAGGCGTCTTCCACATTGACGTCATTTTTGGTAAGGATCGACGCCACCTCGTAAAGGCCGCCCGGCTTATCTTTCACCCGTATCGCGACGATGTCGCGCAGTGTTGCGGCGATACCGTCCTCCTTGAGCGCGTCAACCGCCTCCTGCGGCCGGTCCACGAGGAGCTTGATGATGCCGTAATCCCCCGAGTCGGAAATGGTGATCGCCCGTATGTCGATGTCCTTCTTGGACAGAACGCCGGTGATCCGTTCGATTTTGCCCGGCCTGTTCTCCGCAAAAACCGATACCTGGTGTGGCATATGGATTCCTCCTTTAGAGCGACCTGTTGTCGAACACACGTTTGGCCTTGCCCTGGCTCGGCGGCAGCGAGCCCGGCTCGAGGAGCTCGATCTTTGGATTGATCGTGATGATAGCGCGCAGCGCCTCGCCCATTTTCTTCTTAAGCCGTTCGAGCTCCTTGATATCTCCGTGAAACATCTTGGAATAGAGCTCGACCTTTATATGCATCCTGTCCAGGTTATTCTCGCGCTCGAGCACGATCTGGTAGTTGTTCCCAACCTCAGGAATGTTCATGAGAACGGTCTCGATCTGCGACGGAAACACGTTCACGCCGCTGACGATCATCATGTCGTCGGTGCGCCCCTTTATGCGCTCGATGCGCCGGTGCGTCCGGCCGCAAGGGCATGGCTCGGGGATGAACCTGGTCAGGTCGCGCGTGCGGTAGCGGAAAACGGGCATCGCCTCGCGGTTGATGTGCGTGAGCACCAGCTCGCCTTCCTCGCCGTCGGGCAGGTTTTCGCCGGTATCCGGATTGATGATCTCGGCGATGTAATAGTCCTCCCACAGATGCATGCCGTTTTTATGAACGCACTCGAACGCCACACCGGGACCGTTCATCTCGGACATGCCGTAGCTGTTATACGCGCTTATGCCGAACTGCTCCTGTATCTTGTCGCGCGTGCCCTCGGAATAGGGTTCCGCGCCAAGGTATGCTTTTTTTACGCCGAGGTCCGGAGGATTGACGCCATGGGCGCGTATCTCCTCCACGAGGTGCAATGCGTAGCTCGGCGTGATGTGAATCACCGTGCTGCCGAAATCCTGGATAAACTGGATCTGTTTCAGCGTGTTTCCCGTCGACATCGGGATCACCATGCAGCCGAGCTTCTCTGCTCCGTAATGAAGGCCGAGCCCGCCGGTAAACAGGCCATAGCCCATCATGTTCTGGAAGACATCGTCCGCCGTGGTGCCTGTCGCCACCATGCCGCGCGCCACCTGGTGCGCCCATTCGTCGACATCTTTCATGGTATAGAATATGACCGTGGGCTTGCCCGTGGTGCCGGAGGAGGCGTGCATTCGCACGATCGAGCGTTTTGGAACGGCGATCATGCCGTCGGGGTAGCTCACACGCAGGTCGTTCTTCGTGGTGAACGGGATGTCACGGATATGGTCGACCGAGGTGATCTTTGCCGGATCCAGCCCGTGCTCCGCGAAGACCTTTTTGTAAAATGGTGTCATCGCACCCGCCTCGAGCGCTTTTTTCAGCCGCTCCAGTTGGATTCTCTGCAGTCCCGCACGGTCGATAGTTTCGATTTCCTTGTTCCAGTACATTGTCCGTTCCCGTATGGTATAAAATGTCCTCACCGGTGCGAAGGATCAGCGGCACCCCGGTTACGCCGGAGGGCCTGTGCTCCGGTCACCCCGAAAGGTGGCCGCCGCTTCCGGGCCTGTCAATGATAAATTGGGATAAAATGATGTATCTGAACAGAAAAAAGAAAATGCTTAATGCATGGTTTCGCGGTCATCCGGGTAATAATGACGCCTCGCCCATTCAAGCCTCCCGCGCTCGCCCTCGGAGAGAGAGCTCATACCGTCGCGCGCGATCTTCTCGAGCAGGGTGTCGATGATCCGCTTGGCCTCGATACGCTCGTTGATCTCCTTCTGCTTTTTCCTCAGACGGCGCTTTTTCATGAACGTCGCCCATAGGGAAACCCCGGAAGATCTTTCCATGCGACGCCCGATTCCGGTCCTTGACCGGATCAGGATGAAGAGAAGCCCCGAGACCAGCCCTCCCAGGTGCCCGATATGGCTGATATTCCCTCCCATTCCCTTTGCGCTGGTAAGCGTGCCGAAGAACTCGACCACGCCGAAAAAGAGGACAAGGTATTTCATCTTCACCGGGATGAGAAAATAAAGCAACACCTCCCGGTTGGGCCAGGTCAGGCCGTAGGCGAGCAGTATGCCGTAAATCGCTCCCGATGCCCCGAGCGTCGTGGGAGCGTAGGGAGCGAAAGGATTGGTGCCGTATTTGACGACCACGAAATAGTTCATGGCCGCGATAAACATCCCCGCGCCTACCCCACAGAAGAGATAATAGCGGAGAAAGAGCCTGCTTCCCCAATGCGTCTCCAGATCACCGGCGAACATCCACAGGCCCAGCAGATTGAACAGGATGTGGAGCCAGCCGCCGTGCAGGAACATGTATGACGCGATCTGCCAGAACCTGAAATCGTGTACCAGCCCCTGGTGATTGAGCCCGAAAAGGTTTTCGAGCATGCCCGGGGCGAGCATGGCCGCGAACTGCTGGAAGAGAAACACCACGGCGTTGATAATCAGGAGGTTCTTGACCACCGGTGTTATCGGCCCGCCGATACGAACGTTCATTGTCTGCCGCATTTCAGGAAACCCGCCGCCTTATCAGCTGAATTCCTTTCTAATACGGTTGAACTCGCCCTCATTATCAAGAAATATTTTAAAAAGCATCGGATCGAATCGCGAGGATTCCTCCCGCATGATCGTGATGCTTTTGTCATGGGGAAAGGCCTCCTTGTACGGTCGCTTCGAGGTAAGCGCATCATAGATATCGGAAATCGTGACGATGCGCGCCGCCAGCGGTATTTCAGGTCCCTTCCTCCCGGTGGGATACCCGCCGCCGTCATAGCGCTCGTGGTGGTACAGCGTCACCTCCATGGCCATGTTGAGAAAAGAGTTTTCTCCAAGATCGCGCGAGGCTTCCTTCAGCGCCGTATAGCCGATGGTGGTATGGGTCTTTATTATCTCGTATTCAACCGGCGAAAGCGGGCCCGGCTTAAGCAGAATATCATCGGGGATCCCGACTTTCCCTATGTCATGGAGGATGGAGGAATCGTACAGGTCGCGCAGGTACTGGTTGGTGATTTCGAGCTCGTGGCCGGAATATTTCAGGATCTGCGCCACGAGCACGCTGAAGTTTCGTATGCGCTCAAGGTGCTCGCCGGTCTCAGGGTCGCGAACCTCGGCGAGTCTGCTGAGCGCGAAAATGGTCGTTTTCTGGGTCTTCAGGATTTCGTGGGTGCGGACCTTCACGAGGTGCTCGAGGTTTTTCGTGTGCAGCTCGAGCTGATCGAGGAGCTCCCCCCGCTGGATGCTGAACGAAATCTGACCCGAAATGGACCGAATGAAGAATATGTGCTCGCTGTTGAAGGCGTCCACCCGTTCCGAGTTGAACACGAGGAAGCCCCTGGTTACGTTATTGATGATGATCGGCACCATCATCGAGGAGCGGACACCTTCTTTAAGCAGAAGCTCGGTACGTTTGGATTCCGGATGCAGTGAGAGGTATTCGGCCAGGTCGCTGATGAGCAATACTTCCTTCTGCGTGGCGACATCTACTAACGATGAATCGCTCTGGGGAAAGCTCACCGTCCCCGACGACCTCTCGCCGCTGTCCGATTCTACCAGTTTGGTGACCACCTCGCGCGTCTCCTCGTCAATCATCAGGAGCGAAAGCCGGTTAAAGGGAATGATTTTTCGGAGCGAGGTGTTCAGCATCATGAAGATTTCCTCGGTTTTCTTGCCCCGGTTGAGCATGGTGATGATGTCGTTTATCTGCCGCAACTGCTCAACGTAACGGTTTTTTTCGTCATTGAGTCGTTTGCGGTCGAGCGCCCGCTCGATCGCGTGATAGAGGATCGCAAAATCCATTATCGGCTTGGTGAGGAAATCGTAGGCGCCGGTCTTCAGTGCGAGGATGATGTCGTCGTTGGTGCCGAAGCCCGTAAGCACGATCTTCGGGATGTCCGGGAACTTTTCGGACATCGTCGTCAGAAGCTCCCTCCCGTCGAGGTTCGGCATCTTGAGGTCGGTAAGGACCAGGTCGTAGGGCTCGGACTCGAGCTTTGAGATCGCAATATTGCCGTCCTCGGCTGTGTCGATCGTATACCCCATCTTAACGAGATAGCGCGAGAGCGCCTTGCGTACAAGGTGCTCATCGTCGACGATAAGGATGCTCCCCTGGCGATTGCCCGCCAGCCGCTCATCCGTCGATATCGCAGAAACGTCTTTCATCATTATTTTCCCGCCGCCAGTAGTCGGCACCAGTATCGTATCATAATCACGGAATAATTTCCATATTTCCCCTGAGGCGCGCGATAAGCCGTTCTCCAATTAAAAGGCCCCTGTCGATAAGGTCCGGCCCAAAGCGCTTTCCGGTATCCGTGCGAAAGGTGCCGCGGATTTTCCTGATGCCTATAACGCCCTGATCATAGTGCTCCACGATCATCAGCGGATCGATGCGCATTGCCTCGGCCATGTCCCAGACGGTATCGGTGAAGTTGTCCGGACCCCATCGGAACTTATCGGCGTCGTAGAGGGCCCCGGAAACGATCTCCGCTCCGGGGTCGTCAGTCGGTTCATTTTCTCTGAAGGCCTCGTGGTTGCGGATGGCAAAAACGATTATCGCGCAATCGGCCTGGCTCAGGCGACCTCGCAGGATTTCTGCGGCGAAATCCGCCCCGGCCTCCGCATGGCGTTTCTCGCCGCGCCTGATGTCGTGAAGGTACCCGGCGATGAGGGCATTCTCCGCGAGCCTGTCGCATTCCGGCCCGGGCCGCATTTCGCACCGCACTATCGCACCCGCCTCGATGGCAACCCGGTGCGCGTGGGTGAAACCGTGACCCATCGCCCCGCCGCTGTCCCGCATCGCCGACCGCGCGAATGCCACCCGCTCTGAAGCGTCCGCCAGCCGCCCGGAGTACGCCATCTCGTCGGCCCGTTCAGCGTAGAAGACCGGACGCTCTGTCGAGAGGGCGATTTCCCGCGCGGTTTCCCGAAAAAACCGTATCCGTTCCCTGTTCATCTCAGCCCGGGTGCAGTGTACGCGTCCACCGACGGAGAGCAAACAAATTTTAATAACCGGGACTGATCAACCCGGACCATCAAAAGAGCAGGTCTTTTTTCCCGACCACCTTGTTCAGCGGATACTCTATTATACCGTCCGCCCCCGCCTCGATAAGGCGCGGGATGAGCTCCCGCACCACGTCCTCGCCGATGACCGATTCCACCGAAAGCCACTCTGCCTTGTAGAGCTCGGCCACGGTCGGCGCGGTAATGCTGGGGATGAGCCCCACGACCGCATCGATCTTGCCCTTGGGAACGTTCATCTTGATTCCGACCAGGTTCTCCGCATTGAGCGCACCGCGCAGGAGCATTGCAATATGGTTGACCTTTTGCCTCTTCCACGTCTCGGTCATGGCCTTCTTGTTCGCGATGAGCTTGGTGTTGGTTTCCAGAAGCGTGTGGATGATTTTGAGCCCGTGAGCCCGGATGGTGCTGCCCGTCTCAGTCACCTCGACGATCGCGTCCACCAGCCCCTCCACGACCTTGGCCTCGGTGGCGCCCCATGAAAACTCGACATTCACCGCTATGTTTCGTTCGGCGAAATAACCCTTCGTGAACTCCACGAGCTCGGTCGAGATCGTCTTCCCGGCGCAGTCCTCGAGCGATTTAATCGACGAATTTTCAGGGACCGCGAGCACCCATTTCGCTTTGCGCGTGCTCGCCTTGGAATAGATGAGGTCCGAGATTACCTCGACATCGGCTCTGTTTTCCAGTATCCAGTCCAGGCCGGTCAGACCAACATCCAGTACGCCGCTCTCGACGTAGCGTGCCATCTCCTGCGCGCGTATGAGGGCGCAATAGATTTCAGTGTCATCAATTGAGGGGAAATAATTTCGCGACGATACCGATATCTTCCAGCCGGCCTTCTGGAACAGATCTATGGTCGCGTTCTCAAGGCTACCCTTGGGGATGCCGAGCTTCAGTTTATTATCGCTCATTTCTTGTCTCCGTACACTTTCTCGGGGTCGAAAACCTTCACGCCGTCCTCGACCAAAGCGTCGCCCCGGACAACCCTGTAAAAACAGCTCCTGAATCCGGTATGGCACGCGGCCTCGCCGATCTGGTCTATTTTCAGGAGCACACAGTCGCTGTCGCAGTCAACGCGGACCTCCTTCACCTCCTGCACGTTGCCGGAGGACTCGCCCTTCTTCCACAGCTTGTTTCGCGAGCGGCTCCAGTAATGGACGATGCCGGTCGAAAGTGTGAGCTCCCATGACTCCCGGTTGATGAAGGCCATCATGAGAATCTCTCCGGTCTTATAGTCCTGCGCAATGGCGGGAATGAGCCCGCCGCTCTTCTCAAAATCCAGTTCAATCATTACGCTCATCCTTGAAAAATTAAATCCCCGGCCTCCATGGGCCGGGACAGGTCATGAAAAGCGGAATTCGATGCGCTGACAAGAATATTTTAGCGTGTGAAACGCCCATCCTCAAGATAAATTGCCGTTCCGCGCCAACCGGATGCCGAAACAGCTGTTCTACGTGGTGCTGCCTTTTTGTGCCGTATGGAAATGCGTCACAAGCACCACGAGCGCGAACATGCCGTATCCCGCGGGAACCCATCCCGCCATACCGAAGCCAACTGCGG
>JBFZEY010000391.1:0-2616 GCA_041306625.1 Spirochaetota bacterium
AACGGGGGAAAGGAAAAGGGGAGCGTTTCCGCGTCCCCTTTTCCCGAGGTTTTATGATAAGAAGTTTACGCGCAGACCCGGAAGGGTCTACACTTTCTGAAGCTTTTTTTCGTTAAGCGCCTTGAGGACTTTTTCCTGTACTTCCTTGCCAAGAGGCACGTACCGCGAGAACTCCATGGAGTAATTGGCGCGGCCGCTCGAAAGGCTGCGGAGCTGTGTCGCGTAGCCGAACATCTCCATGAGCGGAACGAAGCCGTTCACTTTCTGCGCTCCCTTGCGGAACCTCCGCATGGATTCCACCTTGCCCCGGCGCCTGTTGAGGTCACCTATGACCTCGCCGATGTATTCGTCGGGCGTATTGATCTCGATCTTCATCAGTGGTTCGAGCAGGGTCGGCGAGGCCTTGCGGAAGGCCTCTTTGAAACACAGCGATCCGCATGTTCGAAACGCCATGTCAGACGAGTCAACTTCGTGATAGCTGCCGTCCAGCACCACTACCTTCACGTCGACCACGGGAAATCCAGCGATAATACCGTCGGCGATGGATCCTTCTATACCCTTTCTTATGGAGGGCATGTACTCCTGCGGAATCACCCCGCCCTTGGTATGGTCGACGAACTCGAAGCCCTTGTCCGGATTCGGCTCTATGCGCAGCACGCAGTGCGCGTACTGCCCGCGCCCGCCCGTCTGCTTCGCGTATTTCACCTCGGCCTGCGCCTCGTTCTTGATGGCTTCGCGGAAAGCTACGGATGGCTCACCCACCGTCGCCTCGACGTTGAACTCGGTCTTGAGCCGGTCCACGATGATTTCAAGGTGCAGCTCGCCCATGCCGCTGATGATCGTCTCGTTGGTCTCATCGTCCACCCGAACGGTGAATGACGGGTCTTCCATCGCGAGCTTGCGAAGCGCTATTCCGAGCTTCTCCTCCTCTTTCTTCGAGGGAGGGGTTACCTTGAGATCGATAACCGCCGGCGGAATGTAGATCGACTCGAGCACCAGTGGATGGTGCATGTCGCACAGCGTATCACCGGTCTTGGTATACTTCATTCCGATAAGCGCGATGATATCGCCGGGACCGGCGCTGGTAATCTCCTCGCGTTCCTTGGCGCGAATGCGCATGATCCGGCCTATGCGTTCGTTCTCGCCCTTGGTGGCGTTGAACACCTGCATGCCGCTTTCGAGCTTGCCGGAGTAAACCCGGACGAAGGTCTGCTGCCCCACATAGGGGTCGTGGATAAGCTTGAAGGCCAGCCCGCAGAAGGGATCGCCGGGCAGGGGATGTCGGGTCTGGGTCTTTTCAGTGTCCTTTACATCCATACCGACCACCGCGCCCTTGTCAATCGGCGAGGGAAGGAAATCAAGAACCGCGTCGAGCAGCAGCTGTACGCCCTTGTTCTTATATGCCGCCCCGCAGAATACGGGGGTGAAAAGCATCTTTATGGTCGCGCAGCGCGAGGCCTTTTTTATCATCTCCACCGGTACGTCCTTCTCTTCGAGGTACATCTTCATGATGTCCTCGTCGAAGTCCGCCAGCTTCTCGACCAGATGACGCCGCGCGTTTTCGCACTTCTCCCTGTAGTCCTCGGGCACATCGGTGACGACGCGCTCGAATTCCTTGAATATCACGGCCTTCCGCTCGATGATATCTATGACACCCAGAAAATTTTCCTCGGCGCCCATCGGCACCTGGAAGGGGACCGGGTTGGCGTCGAGGTATTTTTCCATCTGGTTGATGCACTCATCGAAATCGGCGCCGACGCGGTCCATCTTGTTGACGAAGGCGATGCGGGGGACCTTGTAGCGATCGGCCTGGTTCCACACGGTCTCGCTCTGGGGTTCGACACCGGCGACCGCGCAGAAGAGGCCGATCATACCGTCGATCACCCTGAGGGACCGCTCCACCTCCACGGTAAAATCCACGTGTCCGGGAGTGTCGATGATATTGATGGCGTGTTCCTTCCACTGGCAGGAGATAGCCGCCGAAGCGATGGTGATTCCGCGCTCCTGCTCCTGTTTCATGAAATCCATGGTGGCCTGGCCGTCATGCACCTCGCCAAGCTTCCTGGTGGAGCCGGTGAAATAAAGCAGGCGCTCGGTAAGCGTGGTCTTGCCAGCGTCGATATGCGCGGCGATTCCGATATTTCTCAACTTCTGTAAAGGCATATGTCAATCTCCCCTGGATACACGTATTTTCCGAATTTATGGCATAATCAGGAACCGGCGCGATGTGATGTTGGCGGTTATAGGACGGGGTTGGCCCATCTTGCTGCAGTACGCCGTCTACAATAAATCGCGATTACAGTCAATGTAACACAATAATAGCTCGCTACCTTTTAAAAAATATAAAAAATCGGTAAGGATATTGCCTAAAAAAGCAGTTTGGCGTTCAACACTTCCCCCCGACCCCCGTTTCAGGGTCAGACCGCAGCGGCAAAAGGAGCCGAAATGCGCATCACGGAAAGCGCATACTTTAATACCCGGTAATTTCTGTCAACAAAATATCGCTTTTAAATGAGGGACCGCTGAAATCCAGGGGGAGGCCGCAAAGCACCCCCCTCCGCGCTTATTTCTCAATTATTTTAAGCAGGTCTATCTGTATTCTGGAAAGATAAGCGT
>JBFZEY010000392.1:0-4090 GCA_041306625.1 Spirochaetota bacterium
TATCGTTCATCGAGAGGGGGCGGGGTTGGAGTCGATCAGGCGCCCCTGCCGCGCCGGGTGGCGGAATGGTATAATGACGGTCTTCACATCAGCGGCCGATGCCTTTTGTCCAGGATATGCAGCGGTTCACGGCAGTAATTGCAAAGCTTTCGGTGATATTTTACGCCCATGTAAAATAAGGTCCATTTTGACCGGTATGATGAAAAAAAATACGACCGGCCCGCCGCGCGTGTTGTATGATTATTTCATGCCCGGCAGGAAGCCAATGGCCGGGCGAAGGCTATCGCATGGAGCGTCAGATGCCCGATTCAGCTGTCGAGTCGCTCGTTCCCGTCGATGAAACGCGCTTCCTGTACCAGATGGGGAGGATTTTCACCTCGATCACCCGGATCGAGGACCTGCTCGACGCGGTCCTCAGTCTTCTACGTTCGCATCTGCTCATTGAGCGCGGCATGATAAGCATCCACGACCGACAGACCGACGACATCTTCATCGACGCCTCGGTCGGCTATTCCGACGAGGAGATTCGCAGGGGAGTGTACAGGCCCGGGGAGGGGATTACCGGCAGGGTGGTCTCCACGGGCGAGCCGATCGTGGTTCCGTCAATAGGAAAGGAGCCGCTCTTCCTTAACAGGACGCTCGCGCGCTCAACAGGCGATTCGGATTCCACCGCCTTTATCTGCGTGCCGATCAAGATCGACGGCGATACCGTTGGGACGATCTCGGTTGACAAGCAGGCCGGGGACGACCAGTCCTTCGCGCGCGACCTGGGGGTGCTTACCACGGCGGCCATCATGATCGCGCATGCCGTCCGCAACCGCGGCGAGCTGCGCCGGCGCGAGTCCCAGATGGAACAGGAAAAAAAGCTCCTCGAGCTCAGGCTGTCGGATCGTCGGCGCCCGGCGGACATCATTGGAAATTCGGCGGCGATGCACGATCTCTGCGACAAGATACTCATGGTGGCGCCGACGGCCTCCACGGTGCTGGTTTGCGGAGAAAGCGGCACCGGCAAGGAACTCGTCGCCAACGCCATACACGAAAACAGCCCGAGGAAAGACGGCCCGTACGTGCGCGTCAACATCGCGGCCCTCCCCGAAAGCCTGATTGAAAGCGAGCTCTTCGGCCACGAGAAGGGGGCCTTTACCGGCGCCGCCGCGCTCAAAAAGGGGCGTTTCGAGCTTGCACACGGCGGCACCATCTTCCTCGACGAGATCGGCGATCTGGCGCCCCACCTGCAGGTGAAGCTTTTACGCGTCATTCAGGAAAAAAGCATCGAGCGCCTCGGAGGTGAAAAGACGCTGCCTCTGGACGTGCGCATTGTCGCGGCCACACACCGTAACCTGGAGGAGAAGATCGTCCGGGGCGAGTTCCGCGAGGACCTCTATTACCGGCTGAACGTGTTTCCGCTGTACGTTCCGCCGCTTCGCGAGCGCAAGGCGGACGTCATCCTGCTGGCCGATCATTTCCTGGAGCGCTATTCGCGCGAGCACGGTAAGACGATCGGAAGGATCAGCAGCGAGGCCATCGACATGCTCGTGGCCTACCACTGGCCCGGGAACGTGCGGGAGCTCGAGAACTGCATGGAGCGAGCGGTGATCATGAGCGGCGAGGACGTTATCCGAAGCTACCACCTTCCTCCGTCGCTCCAGATGGCGCGCCCCGCCGCCGCCCCGGTCACGCTCGAGGAGATGGTGAACGGTTTTCGCAGGGAGATCATCATCGACCACCTCAAGATGTCGCGGGGAAACATAACAAGTGCCGCCGAAATGCTCGGCACCACCAAGCGCATCCTCACCTATACCATACACAATCTCGGGATAGAATACGCGAGATACAGGTAGCGCCCGGGCTCACCTAACCCGCAAGACCGGACCCGATTGCGCGGGACAGATCGATCGAGCGCTTTTTCAGGTCGGCGGTTTCGGGTCCGGAGAATCCCTCATCGCGCGAAACGCTGACGGCGCCTATAAGGGCGCCACGGTGCGTGATCGGAATGATAAGCTTTCTGCTGCGGTTAAGCACCAGCGTCGAATCCCGTTTCAGCTCCTCCCCTATTTCGTCGGTGGCGTCGATTGAGTCCTCGGTCTCGCCGATGGGCGAATGCGAACCGCGGACGAATTCAAGGTGTTTTTCCAGGGAAGACATCGATTCGTTTATAATGTACAGCGACACGACCGCATCGGCATAGCGCGATGAAATGGCGGCCAGGACCTCCGCCACGGGGCCGCCCGGGCCGTGGTCCCGGCCCACTTCGGGGGAGATATCGGGAGGTGTACCCGCAGCGTGCCCTTCGGCCCCGGCCCGCGGGCGAAAAGATGGCCCTTCGAGCCGCACAAGGTAAAGGTACAGTGCCGTGGTGAGTACTACCGCGAGGATGACGATGAGCGCGATCTCGAGGAGGAGCTTCACCATGAGTTTGCCGCGCAGCTTGTACGGAAAGGCGATGAGAAGCCTGCCCGAAGGCGTTTCCCTTATGAATATATAGAACTTCGTCTGTTCGAAGTATCGCACCGTGTAGCCGGCGCCTTTACGCGGTGTCAAATCACCACGGGTGAAGGCTCCGGTTATTTCATCGAAGAGCTTGCGGTCGCTTATGTAGCGGTCGTTTTTCCCGCCGGCTATCACCCTGTTCGCGTCATCGGCCACCGCGATAAAGGCCATGCTCGCGTGTTCACGGTTGGTCTCGGCAAGAAATTGGCCGAGGTTGCGTGCGGCGAGGGCTTTATCCTTTTCGAAGCCGGCGAAGGCGACCGTAATGCGGTCGGTCTGAGTCACCAGGGTTTTGAGGTACTCGCCTTCAATGGTTCCCGAACGAAACGATACGTACGCGAAGAGCAGGACGGTGGTCGTAATGATCCCCGCAACTGCAACTTTCGTCTTTATGCTCATTGGTGCTCTTCCTGTTGATTAGGTCGATTCGGCCGGAGGCCGTCTGAAGCCTTAGTATCATCTTCGGAGAAATGGGGCAAGCCGTTTTACAATTATTTGCCGCATGATGGGACGCTTGCCCCCTTCATCCGTCCGTGCTGCGTGCGGACACGCCGGATCGTCAAACCGCCATACGGCGCATCGGGAGACCTTTTCGCGGAACGCGATGCCGTAAAAAATTGATTTGCCATCACCGGTGATATCCGGATAGAAATACACTGTTATGAAAGAACTCAATTTCGACCTCAAACAGCTCCGTTCATTCCTCGTCGTCGTCGAACACCGCAGTTTCACCCGCGCGTCGCGAGCGCTCAGGGTGGGACAGGCGACCATCAGCAACCACGTTTCCGCGCTCGAGGAGACGCTCGGTGTCGAGCTCATACGGCGAAGCAGCAGGGAGTTCGCGCTCACACCTCAGGGCGAGATTTTCAAGACTTTCTGCGAGCGGCATTTCGACGAAGTCGGGTCGCTTCGAAAGGAGATCTCGGGCGCGGTCGCGGCGGGGGTCACGGTAATCGCATCCAGCACCATCCCTTCCGCCTATATTCTTCCCGCGGCGATTGCTTCGGTGGTGCGCGCCAATCCCGATGTCCATTTCCGCCTGGAGGTGTCGGACAGCCGCGAGGTCATCGAGATGCTCAAGGAGGGCATGGCCGAAATAGGCGTAACGGGCAAGAGCGTGCGCCATCCCGTCCTTAAATACGAGCGCATTCACCAGGATGAAATGGTCCTGATCGCGCCGGTAACGGGCCATCCCGATGTAATTGCGGTTGCCGATATAAAGAAGTTCCCGATGGTCTCGCGGGAGAAGGGCAGCGGAAGCAGGGACGCCTACGAGAGGGTGCTCCTCGAACGCGGCGTCTCTGTGGCCGATCTTCCGGTTGCGCTGGAATGCACCACCTCGGAAGGCGTGCGCGAGGCCGTTGCCGCCGGCCTCGGCGTTGGCTTTATCTCCCGCCTCGCCGTCCCCGCGGCGATGCTTTCCGAAAAGCTGAAAATAGTCGCGATTAAAGGCTTCACCATACGGCGCGATTTTTTCCTGGCGTACCAGAACGGCAGGACGCTCTCGCGCCCCGCGGCGCTGCTCGCGGAAGAGCTCAGGAAAATATCGCGTAAGAAGGCCTGAGGGCAGGAACGAAGCCGGAGAACGGATACGCGATAT
>JBFZEY010000393.1:0-4621 GCA_041306625.1 Spirochaetota bacterium
CTCTTCCTTTTCCGGATCGAAGCTGCCCGTCAGGTATTTTTCGGGTGCGATGCCGCCATACGGTCCCGAGACGCTTTCAGCGCCGCAGACCGCGCTTCCCGCGACGATAAAAATGCCCATCACAAGCGCGCACTGAAACGCCGTTCTTCGCGATCTCATGGAAACGAGGCTCACCTCGCCCTTTCGATAATGTGGATATAATCGGCAATCGGTCCGGTGATGAATTTCAGGCCCTCGTGGGTGATGCCGGTTTCGCGCGCCATCATCCGCTCACCCTCGTCCGGGCGCAGATCTCCGCTTTCGGAAAAGATGATGATGCGCTTTCGTATGCCAGGAACCCGGCGGCCCACCCGTGAGGGCACTCCGAGTCCATACGCGAAATGTGCCGCGCCCCCGATGACGACAACGATCGAATTTTTTTCGTCGGCGTATTTTTTCAAAAGCCTTTCAGAAAGCACGTCGGCCATCTTCTCATCGCGGACTACCTGAGCTTCATACATGCGGCGAAGCCCCTCTCCGTTGATGAACGCGTGCACCGGAAGCATCATACCCAGCAATCGCTCGTGTTCCTTATTTTCAAGATCGATTTCCGCTGGCAGTTCGGTACGCTCACGCTCACCCAGCGCGCTTAGCCCGGCGCGGGCAACGGCACGGACCACCTCTGCGCGCGCGTTGAGAGCGAACACCGATCCTCCGGCCTTCCTGCAGGCCTCCAGAACATCACGATAATCGCCGTAATTGCTCCACCGCCGCGCCCAGTCAGTTTCCGCGGCAAGCCGGTCAAAATCGATCTCCCCGCGGTTGAAGCGGTCAAGCGCGGGCTGGTTGTACGACTCCATCTGCTCGATTCCGAGCAGCGGCGTCCTGTCTTTCAGCGAGAGCGCCTCGATAAACGATCGCTGCATATCGTGATGGCGTTTCAGTCCGTGCCGCTCGCCGATGTATATCACACCGGCCTTCAAACAATCCTCGATCATCGAATCGAACAATACCGGCTCGCCGGTATAGACATCGAGCCAGAGCGAACACCGCGCCGGCATGGCTTCAGGCTGTGCAGCGGCGCTGGAAGCGGAGGACGGGAGGAAAACGATCATGAAGAGAAAAACGACTACCGCTGTTCTTTGAAATGTAATCACGTGATTATCACCGGAGGTTCAATCTGACCGAACGGCACCCGCGCCCGGGACGCCGAGCACCGATTGATTCGCTGCGCGGCCGGTCTTTCAAACGCCGCGAAGCTCGCACAGGTCGGCGAAGGTGGAGACATATTCTCGGAAACCGAGGAGCGTTGCGACGGGATATGGCCTTAAATCCTGGAAGGACTCGTCCAGGGTGACATCGGCCACGAACTGCTGCAGGTAATACCTTTTCACGCGGCCGAGCGCGGCGCTGATGCTACCGAAGTCTTCGAGCGTCACGTACTTCGGGATGCAGGTGGTGCGAAGCTCATACTCCAGCCCTGAACTTTTTACCGTTTCGACCGTCTCAATCACGCGCGAAAAATCGACGTGCCGTCCCACAACGAAATCGTACTTCCCCGGCGATGTCTTGATGTCAATAGCGATATAATCGACAAGCCCCCTGTCGACCAGGCGCGCCACCACGGCGGGATTGAGACCGTTGGTGTCGATCTTCACCGCCATGGACATTTCCTTGACGGCCCCGATAAACGATTCCAGATTTCCCGAGATGGTGGGCTCACCGCCCGAGATTGTCACGCCGTCGATAACGCCCCGGCGCTTTTTAATAAAGCCGAGCGCCTCGTCGTTGGAATACGACCGAAGGCAGCCGCTGTTGCAGGCGAGCTCAGGATTATGGCAGTATCCGCACCGGAGGTTGCAACCCCCGGTAAAGAAAACCGAGCAGATTCTACCGGGAAAGTCGATCAGCGAGGTTTTGTGAATTCCCTTTATATTCATATATACACGCTTCTTTGACGTCCTTGAGGGAAAACTCCCTCCTCTCGTTAAACTCCTCCCGTTTCCCTTTGTTCCACTGGTTTACCGGCCTGAAATATCCGACTACCCGGGAGTACACCTCAACGGGGATCTGCCTGTCCTTCTTCATCTTTCCATTTCTCCTGTTACATGGCTATCTTTTTATTATAATCGGCATCTCTGGCCGAAATCTCTACGCCGAATTTCTCCAGTTCCTCCTCGGTGTGCTCGTGGGGGCAGAACCTGTGTGCGCCGGCGATATATCCGTGCACGGGGCAAATGCTGAACGTCGGGGTAATGGTAAAATAGGGCAGTGAATAGTTTTCGGCGATCCGCCGCACCAGGTGCTTGACCATCTGCGGGTCGTCGATCTTTTCGCCGATGAACCCGTGCACAACCGTACCGCCGGTAAAGCGCGTCTGCAGTTCGTCCTGGTGGTCCAGCGCGTCGAAGATATCGTCCGTATGCCCGACGGGGAGGTGCACCGAGTTGGTGTAATACGGCTCGTTTATTCCCGCCGATTTAATCTCCGGATACGTGGCCCTGTCGTGCTTCGCGAAACGATAGCTCACCCCCTCGGCTGGCGTCGCCTCCAGGTTGTAGAGGTTCCCGGTGGCCTCCTGATATCCCCGGATGCGCTCCCTCATGAAGTCGAGCACGCGTATGGTAAACTCCTTGCCCTCGGGCGTTGAAATATCGCTTCCGAGCAGATTGACGCAGGTCTCGTTCATCCCGACCAGGCCGATCGTCGAAAAATGGTTCAGCCAGTAACGGCCGTTTCGCTCATAGATGTCCGAGAGATATACCCTTGTATAGGGATACAGGTTGCTCAGGGTGAAGTTCTCGAGCACCTTCCGCTTTATCTCGAGCGAATCCTTCGCAAGATCCATGAGATGGGCGAGACGTTCGAAAAACTCCTCCTCGTCATTGGAGAGATACCCGAGCCTGGGCATGTTGATGGTCACCACCCCGATGCTTCCAGTAAGGGGGTTCGCCCCGAAGAGCCCTCCGCCGCGACTTCTAAGCTCCCGGTTGTCGAGCCTCAACCGGCAGCACATGGAGCGCGCGTCCTCGGGATCCATGTCGGAATTGACAAAATTGGCGAAATAGGGAATGCCGTATTTCGCCGTCATCTCCCACAGGCGGTCGTGGGCCGGGTTCTCCCAGTCGAAGTCAGCGGTGATGTTATAAGTCGGAATGGGGAAGGTGAAAATGCGGTTTCGCGCGTCGCCCTCGAGGAGGCATTCCGCGAACGCCACGTTGAAAATGTTCATCTCTTCCTGAAACTCGGCGTATTTCCTGTCGCGGATCTCTCCACCTATTACCACGTAATCCTCGCCGATCGTCGTGGGTACCTTTAGATCGAGCGTCACGTTGGTAAAGGGTGTCTGGAAACCGACCCGGGTTGGTATATTCATATTAAACACGAACTCCTGGAGGCACTGCTTCACCTCCGCCTTCGTGAGCCGGTCATAGAAGATGAACGGAGCGAGATAGGTATCGAAGTTCGCAAAGGCCTGAGCGCCGGCCGATTCGCCCTGCAGCGTGTAAAAGAAATTTACCACCTGGCCGAGCGCGCTGCGAAAGTGCCTCGCCGGACGGCTTTCGACTTTGCCCGTAACGCCCCCGAACCCCCGAAGCAACAGGTCCCTGAGGTCCCACCCTACGCAGTACGCGGACAACAGGCCGAGGTCGTGCAGATGAAAATCGCAGGAGACATGCGACTCGCGTATCTCGGGCGGATACAGGCGCTCGAGCCAGTACTTGGCGGTGATCGCCGATGCGATATGGTTATTGAGCCCCTGGAGCGAATAGCTCATGTTGCTGTTTTCGTTGACGCGCCAGTCGGAGCGGTCGAGGTACTGCTCGACAAGCTGTATTCCTTCGTTGAGGAGGTCCTTGCCGTCGCGAATTTTCCGGTGCTGTTCACGGTAGAGTATGAACGCCTTCGCTACCCGCGCATGGCCCCGTTCGATAAGCATTTTCTCAACGAGGTCCTGAACGTTTTCGACCGTGGGTGTTCTGCCTTCCTTATAGTGCAATATATCGAGGATACCGACTACGGAATCGCATACCGATTGAGCCGTCTCCCGGTTGCTCCCGCCGACCGCTTTCGCCGCCTGGAAAATGGCATCGGTGATCTTTTCGGCATCGAGGGGAAGAATGCGTCCATCCCTTTTGCGTATATACTGCACCCGGGATGTATTATCTTCCATTTGGAAATACTCCAGATGATCTTATTCTATTGATATCATTGCTGCTGCAAGTAACGGTTGAAGTACGGGGCCGCTCGCGTAAAGCACAGCAGGAACACATCAGACCGAGCAGAAACGTTTATTTATCAGGCGCCCGAACCGCGATTCGTGAAACTACCGTCATTTTTGCTATTCGTCAAGGAAAATATTATGTCTCAATAAAAAAACGGCATCCGCCGCAGATACACATCATAATCTTCGATATGCATATATTATCTGGAATAAATCGCTTTCCACGAATCACATGATATTGCTTAAATGTAACATAATTACTGCAGCATGCAATCAATGCTTTCTGAATGAGAAATATGGCTGTAGACACGCCGCCCGGATGCCGAAAAAGGATGCAGGCGTGGCCGGACGGCACCGCTTAATGAACTAATGGAGGCAAGCATGAAAAAACGCGCTCTCCCCGTCATCGCGACGATC
>JBFZEY010000394.1:0-2682 GCA_041306625.1 Spirochaetota bacterium
TATCGGTAGAATATTCACCGTGAGCATTGGCGCCAGTCAAGCGCAAGGCTCGCGATAATCGTTTGGCGGGTGTAGTTCAATGGTAGAACTTCAGCTTCCCAAGCTGATAGCGTGGGTTCGATTCCCATCACCCGCTCATAAAAGAACCCCGGCAGTCCCGGGGTTCTTTATTGTCACTCCCACCCGCTCCCCGGATACGGGGATTCAGCCCGAAAAGCGGAACACCTGCCGGCCGGTCTACGGCTTGAGCACCAGCGTATACTTCGCGGCCTTATCCACCTGCGGCCTGGTCCAGAGCATGGGCCGGTACGCCCCCTTGCGCCACGAATCGATCATATCACCGTACCACGGGCTTTTCGGGTGCCCGCTCTGCCCCGTGGAATTGATGCTGATGTTTCCGCTGAAATCATTCATATCGACTATCATGCGCATGGAGGGGATCATCCGCACGGAGAAATCGTCCGTGCCGGCATCCCACATGTTGTTGTTCACGCACTCGGTCGAGCCGCCCACGGGTACGGGCCCCCGGTTGACCATCTTCTCTAGCAAGCCGATTTTACTGGCCCCCAGGGGGGTGCTGACGAACGTTGCCCTGTGCAGATCGCTCCATCTCCACTTCGCGCGGTTTTTCCCGAGGGCGGCGACGGCGGCCTCGTAGCCCTCTCTGAAAGAGCGGACGAGAACCTCGTCTCTTGTCTCGGTTTTATTTTTCGTCGTGGAATCATCCCACCACGCATCATTGGGATGTGCGAGCAGAAGCGTCATGGCCCACATCTCCTTGTCGGCGGCGTCCGACTTCGCGACATCGCCCAGTTTATCCTGAAAGACCAGGCCGGTCAGCTTCCTCCAGAAAAAGGCATACAATACGGCCTGCGGGCTTTCCTCGCCGAAACGGCGGTCCCACTCCATCAGCCAGTCCCTTGCCGCGGCGAGATCGCCGTTGTTCAATTCCAGCTTCTTGATGTAGGGAAGCACCTCGGCAGCGCTCAGGTTCACATCATCATTCTGCATGGTCCGGTACGTGGCCGGGGTATGCGGGGCGCTCTGCCGCAGCATTTCATTGATTCGCTGGGCGCGATATCCGTAAACCCACTTGTTATACCTGCTGCCGAAGTTCGCGTTTACCGCACCGCCCAGGCGCGCATTGAGGGCGGCGTAATATTCCGGCGGGGCCACCTCCTGGTTCGCGGCGACCATGAATTCCCGCGCCGGATTGAACGCCCGCGGCAGGAGGTCGTAGGGTATGTATCCCTTCCATTCATACCCGGAATCCCAGCCCGGCGTGGGGACCTGGCCGGCAAGGCCGGCGGGGCGTATGGGTATTCTTCCGGGCATCTGGAAACCGATGTTACCCCTGGTATCGGCATACACGATGCTCTGCGAGGGGGCGTCCCAGTCCTTCAGCGCGGCGCGGAACTCGTTCCAGTTCCTCGCTTTATTGAGGCCGATGATGGCAAGCGCGATCCGACCGGGCTCGAGCGCGGTCCATTTAAGCGCGCGCGGGTCCTCGTTATTAAATCCGGCAAGCGTGCCGGTTTCGGGATCGTACCTGTTGTCGTTGATAATCGGGCCAAGGTGCGTTACACGTACGGTGATCTCGATGGAAGGCTTTCCGTTGCCGAATACGATGCTTTCCTTCCGAACGGTCATATCGCGCCACGCGCCGTTCCACCGGTACTGCAGCGGGTTTTTCGGGTTTACCTTTATCATGTACTGGTCATTGACGTCGGGATAGACATTGGTGGTGCCCCAGGAGATGTCGGCGTTGTGGCCGATGACCACGCCCGGGTTGGTCGAAAACGTGAATCCCTCAACGTCGAAGGGACGCCCCGTGCCGTCGTCAGCGGCGTGCAGGGCCACCTCATACCATATTGAAGGCATCTGGATGCCGAGGTGCGGATCGTTTGCCAGGAGGGCCCGGCCGCTCTTCGTCATCTTTCCCGTGGCCACCCAGCTGTTGCTTCCCACGCCGTCATGACCGCCGCCCATCCAGCTGAAGTCCGGAGCACCGTCATCCGAAATCGGTATGCCGGCGGCATGCGCCGAAGAAAAGTGTTTTTCGCCCTTGAGATGCGTCGCGACCGTTCCGCCGAACAGGGCTTTAATATCCTCCCCGGTCAGGGTGGTAGGTTTTTCCGTGACCGGCCAGGGCGGTATCAACCACATTTCCGCCATCTTCGCCCCGAGTTTTTCGTAAAGCCGTGTGCGCAATATCTCCGGATCCCGCCGGAGACCGAGGTCCCATGCCATTATTTTCGAAAACATCAGCGAATCGATCGGCGTCCAGGGCTTTATGGTGAATTTCACCCCGGTCAGCCCCAGCAGGGCGTAATTAACCGAAAGTTTTCGCGGGCTTTTACCCGCTATGTACGCATTGACGCCGGCGGCGAACGCGTCCAGCGGCGCGCGCTCGGCGGGCGTATAGCTTTCGTATTCACGTTTGCAGACCCCGTAAAGGCCGAGGGAGCGAAGATAGATATCGGACGAGACCAGGGCGGACTTTTTGCCCGTAAGCTCTTCTATCCTGCCGGCGCAGGTTTTACGGTAAAATTCCATCTGCCACCAGCGGTCCTGCGCCTGTACGTAGCCCTGCGCGAAGGAAACATCATGCATGTTTTTCGCGTAGATGTGCGGTACGCCGTGCGAATCCCTTACTATTTCCACCCGGTCTTTAAGGCCCTT
>JBFZEY010000395.1:0-10478 GCA_041306625.1 Spirochaetota bacterium
GCCCTGAAGCGTTCAAGCATCTCCGTAAAAGAATTCGCCCATGCCTCGATTTCGGCGCCGCCGGTGGCGATGAAAGGGAAGGCATATTCCTGCCCGACAAGGTTTTCCGCGATCAGTTCGCCGTCGAATGCGATACCCCCGATGTCCGCACCGTCCGCCCGTACATGGTCTATGTGTGCGGCGCGGTAGACGGCGGCCGGCCGGCCGGCCGTTTCGGCCTCACGCGTCATGGACTCCACGCGGTCGGCCTCCCGGCCCTCCGGGGCGACCCTCAGAGCCGAGCGCAGCGCGTCCCGGTCGATCTTTAGGGTGATGCCTTCGAGAACGGTATCCATGATGCCGGCATCCTTCAGGCGCGGCGTATCAGCACGAACAGCCCGATCCGCAGGAATCGCATCCATCGGCTCCGCAAACGTCGCCGTATTTGGCGGCATCGTTGATCTCTAGAAGCCTGATGTGAAAATGCAGTGTCTTTCCAGAGAGGGGATGGTTGAGGTCGATTGTCACCGTCTCGTCGGTGAGTTCGGTTATGGTCGCGGGGACCCGCTCCCCGTTATCGAGCTGCACGCCAATGGTCATGCCGATTTCAGGTTCGAACTGGGATTTTACTTCCGTAACCGGAAAGCGGTGGAGGAGCGAATCGTCGTAGTCGCCGTACGCCTCCGCGGGCGGCAGGACAATGTCTATCTCATCGTCGATCTTCATCCCGGCCACCGCGCTGTCGAAACCGGGAATCACCATTCCCGCTCCCAGCTGGAACTCGAGGGGCTCTCTGTCGGCCGAGGTATCGAAGACCTCTCCGTCTTCGAGCGAACCGGTATAATGAACGACCACGTATTTTCCGTTTTCAATCATGAGTATTCTCCTGTAATTTTAATTGCGCCGCCCGACCCGGTTTCACCAGTCCGTCATGTCGAATTTCCAGTACGGTCCTTCCTTTATAAATGTAAGCTGCATGCCGTTCTGGGCGGTCAGTACCGCCCTGGCGTCGTTTATCTCGCTCTTTAAAATACCGCTGCCCAGCGCCCGTCCCATGGCGTCTTCGTTACGGACGCGCGCGAGGCGCACCTGCAGGGCCAGATAGGACGCCGGTGAAAGGCCCTTCAGCTGTTCGGCGCTGACACCGAACTGTTCGGCCATCTTATCGCGCTGTCGCTCGTTCATCGTCGCGATCAGGGCGGTCATGGTGTGTATCCGGCGGACGCTTTCCCCGGAGAGCACCCCGAGCATGAGGACGGGGTCGTTCCGGTGGTATGCCTTCTGGAGGACGCCGAACGCCTCTTCGGGGGAAAGCGGGCCGCGTGACGAGCATGACGTCATAAGAATCGCCGCGGTCGCAAGCGCCATCGCGATCGTTCCGTTCAATAGATGCATGCGAATTTCCCGTCTGTCTCTTCAATTATCATGTTGTCGATCAGCCTGGTTGATCCGAAAAAGGCCGCTATGGCGAGCACGCTTTTAGGGCTGATTCCATCAACGGGCTGCAGATCACCATAGCGCACCACGCTTACATAGTCAATTTTATCAGGTGAACCTTCCGCGAGCACCCTGCCGACCGCTTCCGAGATGTTCGACGCGGATCGTTCGCCCGAGGCGATCATCGCTGCTGCTTTTTCCAGGGAGCGATGTATACAGAGGGCCCTCTTCCGCTCGTCGGCATTGAGATGCCTGTTGCGCGAGCTCATGGCAAGGCCGTCATCCTCGCGCACCGTGGGCGCTATAACGATTTTAAGCGGGAAATTGAGATCGGCCACCATCTTCTCCAGGCTCACCGCCTGCTGAATGTCCTTCTGGCCGAACACGGCGATATCGGGAAGCACGATATTGAAGAGCTTGGCGACAACCGTAAAGACCCCGCGGAAGTGGCCCGGCCGGTAAGCGCCGCAGAGATGATCGGTGAGAAGATCGACATCGACGCAGGTGCGCTGGTCGAGGTACATCACCTCGTCGGTCGGAACAAACACCAGGTCCACGCCGGCCTCCCGGGCTATCGACAGATCGCGTTCGAGGTCGCGCGGATAGTTCGAGAAGTCCTTGGGATCGTTGAACTGTATTTTATTTACGAATATGCTCATCACCTGGAAGCCGGTATTTTTTCTCGATTCCTCAACGAGGCTGGTGTGGCCGCGGTGCAGGTATCCCATCGTGGGCACGAAACCGATGCCCCTGCCTTCGGCTCTGGCGGCGCGGATGATGGTACGGACTTCCTCTATGGTATGCGCTGTCTTCATTGCGGTCTCCTGGCCCCGGATTCCCCGTGCGGATCCACTGTGCTCCGACAGGAATGCGTGCGCCTCCCGGAAGGAATGAATCCTCTGATGGGAAGTGCCATCTTTCGTATTCCGTCGAGATTAGGGCGATGCGATGTTTTCTGTCAATACTTTTGATCGATGCCCGGCCGTCAGGCCTTCTCCGCGGCAACGACCATCATGTCCCCCATGTTGAAGCGCTTTGCCGCGAGATCGGCCGCCTTTCTCAAAAAGGATCCGGGCCTTCCGAATCCGCTGCCGTAGGTGCTGCAGGCCACGGGCCGGAATCCGTTTGCTTCGAGAAGACGCATCATCTGGCCGATCGAGAAGAAGTAGAGGTGCTCGGGGAAGTTATAATACCTCCAGCGGCTGCCGTAGAGGCGCATGAAGCTCGCGCCGCCCGCGCGGCAGGTGGAAAGGTAGAGTCTTCCGCCGTCGCCGAGATCGCAACGGATCTTTTGAAGAAAGAGGTCGGGGCGGTGCAGGTGCTCTATGGTCGCCCAGAGGCTAATGAGGTCGAACCTGTGCCGGTATTTTTTTTCGAGGTAGCCGCCCCGTGTTACGTCGAGCTTCAACCGGTCGCGCGCAAACGCCACGCAGCTTTCGGAGATATCGATGCCCGCGGCCTTCCATCCGCGGGCCGCCAGCATGTTCACGAAATAACCCGCGGCGCAGCCGATGTCGAGCGCCCTGCGGGGCCCACGGAGAGAGCGCTCATATTCAGAAAAGCCGAGGTCGTCCAGATTGAGCAGGAAGAGGCGCTCGATCTGCGCCCGCGTTCCGGGCGCGAAATAATTGTCGTAGCCGCGGTCAGTCCGCCGTGTGAAGTAGGTGGACTGGTAATACCGGCCTATCTCCTTTTCGGTGGGACGCGGCGAAAGATATCGCAGGCCGCATGAGGTGCATCTCACCAGCGTAAACGCCTCGCCCCCGGCCGGGGACCGGGTGAAAACGGCCCTGCGCTTCGCCGGACCGCAGAGGATGCAGTGCGCTTCTTCCATCGGGACAAAGGAGTATCCGGGCCCTGCGCCCGCGTCAAGGGATTTTCGCCGTGGTGTAATAAAGTCGCCCGGTCCGATGAAATAATCTTGCCATTTAATCGGCTGGATGATTTGTATCATTGTGTCGGCATATAAATGAAACGCTGATCGACACGGGATGGCGCGTTCTTTTCAGCTCCGCCAGGGGAACGCGGTCCTGCCTGTGGAGTATCGGATTGTCATCAGTATAAAACATGGAAACATTGCGAACATCCCGAAAGGTCCTTATGATATCCGAGAACAAGCGTGCATCGGCGAGCATCCGCGGCGCGCTTGGCAGGTTCGGTCTCGAGGTCGAGTCGCGTTCGCTGAACCTCAGCTCAATTCCAATGATTAAAAAGATCCTGGCCAGGACCGGGAACACCGCGTTCATACGCACCGACCTTTTCCGGTTCATCCGCGAGGAGGGCGCACCGTTCGCGCTGGTGATGGATTACGCTGCCGGTCTGGGGGCGGACCTGGGAGACACGGACGGCAGGAAGCTCCTGCGCACCTTCCTCGTCTCCTATATCATTCTTTCGCGCGGCAGGGGATTCGAATCGCTCGGGGCCAACTTCCTGTTGCTCGGAACTGCGCGGAACATGGGGGAGATCACGGAGATCGAGCAGAACCCTCTTTCGGTGCTCGATATGATCTCGACGAGGGACGCGATCGTCAATTCCTTCATAAATGAACTGCGCGGCAACAGGCAGAAGTTTCTGCGCCATTTTTATATCAGGGGGCTCAACACCGAGGCGCCGGCGGGGGAGGCCGCCGATACGGTCGGCAGGTTCGTAAGGAGCGTCAACGACAGGGGTCGCATCGCGGACGTTGCGGTCGTTTCGACCGGTCTGTCATCACGGGAAGGGGATGGTCCTCCCGCTAAGCTCCTCTACCGCATCGACGAACAGCGGGTATGGGTGGACGGCGATGTCCTCGGTGTCGATACCGAAACGAAGTATGCCGGACTGCGAACGGGAGAGTTCTACCTGAACGGAAATTATACGAACCGCAATCTGCGCGAGGTGGACGGGAAGCTCAAAAGCGCGATAACCAGGGGGGTGGCGACGGTCAAGTTCGAGGCGGACTCGCCCATCGTCATCAACATGCAGGAAGGCTGTGTAACCGACGCCTCAACGGCGGCCTCGCTCGCGCAGATGCTCGTGCACGATCTGGGAGGGTTCGCCGGTATCCGGCTGACCATAAACGGCGAAAACCGCAGAATTCTGGAAAAATCGACCGGATATACTCTGCTCAAAGACTACCTGCGTTTCGCCGCGGAGCCCTGAGGCAGCGGACTTCATGCATCAACAGTTGTGCGTCGAATAGCGCACCGCTTCCTCGCCGACGAGCTTCGTCAGCCCGCTCATAAACGCATCGCTCGGCGTTATCCCGTAGGTATGATGGGCGCGGACGATTTTTTCCTCCCCGCGCGCCTCGCGTATGTGAAAAAACACCGGGCAGCCCCCGCGGTTCTCGACGATGACGCGCTTGATCTGCGCCAGCAGGTCCTCGTCGATGCCGACCGGGTCGAGCTTTATATGGATGGCGGCGATCGATTCGCGGCGCGTCTCCCTGAGCGACTTCACCTCGTTAACGATGATCTTCTTCGGTTTTTCGTTTTCGAATTCCACGCTGCCTTTGACCATGACGGGCTCTTCGGAGGTAAGTATCTGTTCGTATTTGGACAGAACGTCTGGAAAGAAGAGCGCTTCTATCGCTCCCTCCATATCCTCGAGTTTCGCCACGGCGAACCGCTTCCCGTTTTTCGAAATCCGCGCCTTGAGCTCGCTTACGATGCCGACGATGGAAAAGTCACCCGAATCGTGACGCCCGGTGAGAGCCGATATTCCGGTACACGCGAAGGTCTTGATCTCGCGCTCGTATTTGGCCAGGGGATGCCCCGACACGTACACTCCCAGAACGTCCTTCTCGTGCTGGAGCTTCACGTTGTCGTGCCAGGGCTCGATCTCCGGAAGCTCGCCGATGAGTCCGCCGCGCGTGCCGACCGGGCCCGAATCGAAGAGATTGCCCTGCCCGGAGGCGCGGTCCTCCTGCAGGCGCCTGCCGCTTTCGAGCATCATGTCAACCGAATGGAAAAGGCGGGAGCGCACGGCATGTATGGAGTCGAAAGCGCCGGCGCGAATCAGAGATTCCATGGCACCCTTGTTCACGGCGGCCAGGTCGATCTCTTCCAGAAAATCATCCAGGGTCTGGAAGCGTTTCTTTTTCTCTCGCGCCTCGAGTCTGGACTCGATCGCTGTCTCACCGATCCCCGTGATGGCGGAGAAACCGAAGCGGATGCAGCCGTTCTCGGTGGTGAAGTCCTTCTTGCTGTGGTTGATGTCGGGGGGGAGGATGGTGATGCCGTTTTCGCGGCAGTCTCCGACGTATTTGATTATATCGTCCTGGTTGTCCGGCTGGAACGATAGCAGTGCCGCCATGTATTCGAGCGGATAATGTGCCTTGAGATATGCCGTCTGGAAGGAGACGATCGCATAGGCGGCCGAATGCGATTTGTTGAAACCGTAGCGGCCGAACTTCTCGATCTGCTCGAAGATGCTCTGGGCGATCCTGGCGGGGATCTTCTTGGCCTCGGCCCCTTTCAGAAACTTGTTCTCCATCTGCTTTATGATTTCCGGGATCTTCTTTCCCATCGCCTTGCGCAGCTTGTCGGCCTCGGGCAGGCTGAACCCGCCCAGCACCTGCGAGATGAGCATCACCTGCTCCTGGTAGACGATGACGCCGAGCGTTTCCATGAGGATGGGCTCGAGGGAAGGGTGCTCGTAGCGGACCCTGCCGGGGTTGCGCTTCCGGGCGATGAAGTCGTCGACCATGCCGGCATCGAGCGGCCCCGGCCGGTAGAGCGCGTTCACCGCGATGATGTCTTCGAACTTCGTGGGCCGGAGCTTTCTTAAAATGTTCTGCATGCCGGCGCTTTCAAGCTGGAACACTCCCTTGGTGTTCGCCTTCTGGAGCAGCGCGAACGTCGCCCGGTCGTCCAGCGGGATGGCGTTGAGATCGATCTTCACACCGTGGTTCTCTGCGATGTATTCGACGCACCGCGTG
The DNA here is from genome assembly GCA_041306625.1 of Spirochaetota bacterium. Classification (GTDB taxonomy): domain Bacteria; phylum Spirochaetota; class UBA4802; order UBA4802; family UBA5368; genus MVZN01. The sequence continues at coordinate 6,338 of JBFZEY010000395.1, forward strand.
ATGATGCTGAGGTTCTTGAGGCCGAGGAAGTCCATCTTGACCAGGCCGGCCGCCTCCAGCGTCCCCTTGTCATACTGCGACGATATGCTTCCGTCCCTGGTGTCCTTGTAGAGCGGCACGTACTCCGTTAAAGGATCGCGCGAGATGACAACGCCCGCCGCGTGCTTTCCGGCGGAGCGAACCAAACCCTCGAGCGTAAGCGAAATATCGACGAGCATTCTGCCCCGCTCGCCGGTGGAGCGGATCTTCTTGAAATCCTCCGAGGCCTCCAGGGCCTCCTTGAGCGAATCCTCGGTAATGAGTTTGCTGATCTCGTTAGCCTCGGAGAAGGGGATGCCGAGCACCCTGGCGACGTCCTTGATGACCGCCTTGGCCTTCATCTTGTTGAAGGTGATGATCTGGCTTACGTGGTCGTCGCCGTATTTCTTCTTTACATATTCGATCACCTCCTCGCGGCGGTCGGCGCAGAAGTCGATGTCCATGTCGGGCATCTCGTTGCGGTCCGGGTTGAGGAAGCGCTCGAAGAGGAGGTTGTAATCGAGCGGATTGAGGCTGGTGATCCCCAGACAGTACGATACCATGGAGCCGGCGGCCGAACCGCGGCCCGGACCGACGGGGATGCCCCTGGCCTTGGCGTAATTGATGAAGTCCCATACGATCAAAAAGTAGCCCGAGAACTTCATTCCGGTTATGACGCGCAACTCGTAATCGATACGGGCCGCCACCTCCTCCGGTATCCCTGCGCCGAAGTGCATCCGCGCCCCGTCGAGAACGAGCTGCCTGAGGTAGGAGTCGAGGGTGAAGCCCTCGGGCACCTCGAAATTCGGAAGGATCGGGTGATTGAGTTCCAGTTCGAGATCGATCATCTCGAATATCTTAAAGGTGTTATGGAGGGCGTCCGGGCAGACGGGGAAGACGCGTTCCATTTCGGCCTGGTTTTTCAAATAAAACTGGTCAGAGGAGAAGCGCATCCGGTTTTCGTCGTCGAGGGTCTTGCCGGTCTGGATGCACAGGAGCACCTCGTGAGAGAACGAGTCCTCTTTCCTCAGGTAGTGGCAGTCGTTTGTGGCGATAAGGTCGAGCCCGAGCTTCGAGGCCATCGTCACCAGTGCCGTATTGACGGTTTTCTGTTCGGGAATACCGTGGTCCTGGAGCTCCAGAAAGAAGTTTCCGTCGCCGAAAATCTCGTTCATGCGCCCCGCGACGGCCATGGCCTCCCTGGTCCTGCCCTGTAAAATGAGCGATGGTATTTCCCCCGCCAGGCAGGCGCTCGACGCGATGATCCCGCCGCTGTACTTTTGAAGGGTCTCCAGGTCAATCCTCGGCTTGTAATAAAATCCCTCGAGATAGCCGATCGAGGAGAGCTTCATGAGGTTGCGATACCCCGTATAATCGCGCGCCAGCAGAAGCAGGTGGTATGCGGAGTCCTTGCCGCCGGAGCGCGCGTCCTTTTCGAAGCGCGAGCCCGGCGCCATGTAGAACTCCTGCCCGATAATGGGCTTAATGCCCTTTTTGCGGGCCTTCTGGTAGAATTCGATCGCGCCGAACATGTTGCCGTGGTCGGTGAGCGCGATGCCGGGCATTCCCATTGCGACGGCGCTGTCGATCATGCTGTCGATCGTAAGCGCTCCGTCGAGTATCGAATAGTCCGAATGGTTGTGAAGGTGTATGAATTTCATGATGGGAATATGCTACGGTGGGGCGGAGGGGACATAATTTCAAGCATATTAATCAAAAAAAATAAGGGCATATTTTTATTGACTGATTTGTCGGCGGCTTCGATACTCCACCGGAATGGTCCGCGACGGCGAAGATCGGCCCATCCGGCGCGATAAATCATAATAGGGGCGGCTTTATACCATGATCGACACCAAACTTCTGGACATTCTTGCCTGCCCGGTCTGCAAGGGCGATATCGAATACGACGCGAAAAACGAAAAGATCATCTGTACCGAATGCTCCCGGCGGTATCCCGTCAAGGACGGCATTCCGGTCATGCTGGCCGACGAAGCCGAGCAGGGCTCGTAATTGCGTTGACAAAAACGCGGAGTGGAGTAATTTCCCCTTCCTCGAGAACGGGCGCGTCGGCGCCCCTATAATCCGGTTCCTGAAGGTATACAATGTTTGATTCCAAGTCGCCTGTCATAAAGATCGCGGGATACGCCATAGTCGGTTTCTTTGTTCTGGTCATCATCATCTCTTTCGGGATGCCGGATTTCATGTCGCGGCTCGGCATGGACAAGAGCATCGTGGCCGTCGTCAACGGCGAGAAGGTCCATCACCTCGATTTTCTCCGTTACCGCAACAGCGTGTCGCAGAGGGTCCCGGACGTCAACAGCAAGGAGATGCAGCACTATATCCTCGACAGCATGATCCGCTACCGCCTCCAGCTTCAGAAGGCGCGTGAGCTCGGCATGCAGGTGTCGGACGACAGGATCAAGCGCGTTATCCGCGAAATGCCAATGTTCAGAGACGAATCCGGGAAATTCAACCGCCAGTACCTCAACCTGTTTCTCGACCATCACCACCTCAGTCTTAACGATTACTACGTCATGGTGCGCGAGGACCTTATAAACGAGGAAATGGTGCGCATGATTCAGAGCGGGATGGGGGTCTCGCGAGATGAAATCATCACCCGCAGCGCAGTGGATAATTCCAGGATTCAGATCCGTTACTGCTATGCCGCGAATTCAGAGCTCAGGAAGCGGTGGGCCGAGAGCCTCAGGGTGAGCGACGCCGAGGTCGACAGTGAGCTTGCTGCAAACCGTTCCGAGGTGAAGGACCCGAAAACGGACCGCCAGCGCGTTAAAACCAAGCTGGAGGACCGCAAGTTCGAAGCAAAGAAAAAAGAAATAACCGGCCAGATAGACCGCCTGTCCCTGGAGGGCGGGTCGTTCGAAAATGCCGCGGCGCGCCTTGGCGGCGGTGTGCGCATCTCGTCGGTATTCAAGGCGGGAGAACCGGTGAGGGAGGCCGGAGAAAAAGGGAACGTGCTCTATTCGCTCAACGATTCGCCGCTATTCATTGGCGACTGCCTTTCGCTTAAAAGCGGCAGCTCTTCCCGGGTAATATCTTCGTTCGACGGACTGTATGTGTTTACACCGCTCCTTAAAGATGTGTCGTTCAGGGAGCCCGCCGCGGCACAATACGAGGCCGTGGAAATGAAGCTCAGGAACGACAAAACGAATGCCGTGTACATTAACATGATGACGGTTTTTCTTGAAAAGTCAAAGGTCTCAAAAAATTTAAATTTTGATTGATATTGTCCGGTTTCTGTTGTACAAGTGCGGTTGTGGAATCGTACGGAGGAGCTTGCTACCGCTGCGACCGCACCAGAGGGACATGCAAGGGGAAAGAGGGCGGCTATGAACATAAACGCTGAATACGTTAATCCGTTTCTTGAAGCGGCGGGCGCGGTATTTAAATCCGTTGTAGGCGTCGATTTGAAAAGGGGCAAACTTTCCATAAAGGAATCCCCCGAGCCTTCTCACGAGGTGGCGATACTTATCGGCATAACCGGATCGATCAGCGGCGAGGTCGTCTACAGCATGGGATACAACATGGTCTACAAGATCGCCGAAATTCTGGCCCCGGGGCTTTCCGAAGGGCAGATGAAGACCGAATACAAGGACATTATAGGCGAGCTCGCCAACATGATAACGGGCAATGCTATGAATATATTTGCCTATGCCGGCAAGCGCATCGAGATCACCACGCCAACCGTTATCGACGGCAAGAACTTCACCATCACCCACGTAAAACAGACCACGCTGGCGATCAGTCTCTACAGTCCGTTCGGCCAGCTCGAAATGAACGTCGCCCTGAAGTAGGCCTAGTTTCCCATTTTAAAATAAGTCGATTCGATATAGCGCAGATCGCGTTCGACCCGCGCCTTCAGCGGGGAGTTGCGAAAGTGCGGGGATCCCTCGTCGTTCGCCCTCTTTAAAAACGCGCGATAGACGCGCCGCGCGGTTTCCATGTCTTTAAGGGTCCGGTCTTTTTCGAACACCTTGGCCATGAGATAGTACGCGTCGTCGACCGTTTCGCGGTCGGGATAATACCTGATTATATTGATTGCCGTTTCAAGCGCCTGGGTGCCGTTGCCGCCGTTCAGGTAGATGTTGCCCAGGAATAGCAGCGC
>JBFZEY010000396.1:0-4794 GCA_041306625.1 Spirochaetota bacterium
TATATAACCCAGGGCCGCGAAAACAAGCATAAGGATGAACGATCTTCCAATGACATGGCCCGCACCGTTCCCGGCCACTATTCCTGCAGTCAACGAGAGAAGCAGCGCCACAATTCCGAAAAGCGCCCCCGACCGGTACTCAAGCTGTATGTCGCCAATGTTCATCATAAATGGCTTTCTGAAAGCACCTTCCAAATTATTTAATAGAAGCTGTCAGCGCAAATCAAGCTCTTTTTGACTAATCGGCCTCCAGCGACTCCTGTTTGAAGAGCTGCTTGAAGAATCCGGCGATTCCCGAGCCCTTCGATTCTCCCATTTCGCGGTTCGCTATCCTGTCAGCTATTATAAATACGCAGCTTGACGCCTTCGATTTCGGATAGGTAACGATAAAGGGCTTCTGGTTCCGTATCGACTTCGGCACGTATATATCATCGAAAATGAATCCCAGATTTTCCACCTTGATGTTGAGAAACTGTCCTGCGATATTGATCACCCGTTCCGCGACCTTCCTTCCCTCCGATACCGTCTGCACCCTGTTGACCACGAGACGCACCGGCTTGTCGGGAGCCTGTGAGGCGATCGATTTGATGATACCGTAGGCGTCGGTAATGGCGGTCGGCTCGGGCGTGGTGACAACGATCACCTCGTCGGCCGCGCCGACGAAACTGAGCACGTTCTGCGAGATCCCCGCACCCGTGTCGACGATCATATAGTCGTCTTCGCCGAGCTCCGATACGGCTTCAATGAAGTCCTGCCGCTGTTTTGCCTCGAGATTCGCGAGCTGATGGAACCCCGATGCACCGGCGATGATCTTAAAGCCCTCGGGCACATCGATAACGATATCCTTGAGCTTCTTTTTTCCCTTTATTACATGATAGAGGTTGTACTTCGGAATGATGCCGAGTATCACGTTGACGTTCGCAAGCCCGAGGTCGGCATCGAGAAGCGTTACCCTGGAGCCGTCGCGGGCAAGCGCGATGGAGAGCGCCACGGCGAAACTCGTCTTGCCGACCCCTCCCTTGCCGCTTGTAATGGCGATGGTCCGCGTTTTCCGAACACCGTCACTTTCAAGAACCAGCCGGCGTAAATTTGTAGCCTGATCCACGGTACTCCTCCCGTTACTGGTTTATGCTTCCGATCATCATGCTGACGAGCTTTTCGGGGTCCGCAATGTCGATATCGTTGGGAACCTCCTGGCCGCTTGTGTAGTATGCGATTGGTTTTTTATATTTGTCGGCCAGGTCGAGAACGTTCCCGATGAAGGCGGTCTCGTCGACCTTGGTCATTATTACACTGGTGAAATTAACTTTGTCAAACGATTTAAAGATGTTGACCAGGTCGAGCTTCTTGGTGTTTGCGCTCACGCAGAGTATCTTCTCAAAATCGCATTCGATCGTATCGGCATAGCTCTTGATTTCGGAGATCTTGAGGTCGTTCCTGTGGCTTCGTCCCGAGGTGTCCACCATTATGATCTCGGCCTTCTCGTGTTCGATTATTTCCTTGAACGCCTTCTGGTCGTTGACCACGTGCACGGGGATCTTCATGATTTCGGCGTATTTCTTCAGTTGTTCGGTTGCCGCTATGCGGTAATTATCGATTGTAATGAAGGAGACCCGGTACCCCTCTCGCAGGGCGAATATCGCGCCCAGTTTGGCCATAGTCGTTGTCTTGCCCACTCCCGTCGGCCCGATGAACATCAGCACTTTTTTCCTGCTTCCTTTCTTGAAGGGACCGCTGGTCACGATCCGGCTCTTCAACAGATCGCGCAGTGACTTCTCAATCTTTGCGCGGTCGTTAAGATCGTCCCGACTGACCGAATTTCTCACCTCGTCGATGATGTTCCTGCATTCGTCCCTTCCGAAGTCGTTGCTTTCTAGCACATCCATGAAGGGCCGCATAATCGACTCCTCCTCACAAGAGACGGCGCTTCTTTTCTCGTTTACGTCTCCTTTCGCCTCCATCATCCTGTTAAGCGACTCCCTTAGCTCATGAAATTCCTTTTCAAGTTTTCGTAGAGACGACAGTTCGCTTCGCTCGATTTCGACCGTTTCGGGCGTTTCGGACGCGATTGCGGGCCTCGTCGCCTCAGGAATGGCGCGGGCCGCGGCGAGCGCCCTCTCGAAACGCGCGGCGGACAGATCGGGAGCCCGCGGCGGCTCGACGGGATCGACGGGCGGTTGCGGTACCGCCTCCATACGGACGCCTTTCTTCAATATATCGTTGTCGCCCACCGTAAAGTCGATCGTACTCTTGGGCGAGGACTTGGTCCTGGCCCCGGTTTTCCGCTCCGGAATCGCCGCGGTGAGCTCCACAAGCTCCCTGGCAAGGAACTTCGAGTTGAACAGTCCGCCCTCTTTGACGTACTTGTGGCTGATCGGAATGGCGTCGTCACCATGTTCCATCTTCAGCTTCATCATTGCTTCGTTGTAGGTCTTGGCCTTTATCTTCACATACCTCATCTCGATTCTCCTTCTATCTTTTCTCGTTCATCAGGCCACGCTCGACATCGCGGCCGATGAAATGACGTTAATTTTCACGCTCGGAACTATTTCGTTATACGATAGAACTATCGGATCCGGGACCTCCCGCTGAAGCAGGCTGAACGTCACACTGCGTATATGCGGAGACACGAGGAATACCGGAGTAAATCCCGCACTCCGCGCCGTTACGTACGAGTCCGTGAACGACTTGATAACGCTTCCGTGGGTATCGGGGTCCAGTCCCAGGACCCGCCCCTCTATCGGATCGTCGTGAATCGATGAACGCAGAATGTTCTCTATCTCCGGATCTACGGTGATGACCGACATCGTATTTGTTTTGTCGGCGTATTCCTTGCATATCTGGCGGGAGAGCGCCACCCGCACATATTCCGTCAGAAGGCCCGTATCCTTGCTGAACTCCGCGTAGCTTGCGAGCGTCTCGAGGATCGTGATCATGTTGCGGATGGAGACGCGTTCGCGCAGAAGGTTCTGCAAAACCTTCTGTATGTCGCCCAGCGACATTTTCCTCTCGGAAATAAGTTCGTTTATAACGGCGGGGTAATCGTTCTTGATGTTGTCGACGAGCTGCTGGACCTCCTGGCGCCCGAGAATCTCGTCGGCGTGGCGCTTGATGATCTCGGTCAGGTGGGTGGCGATGATCGTCGGGCAGTCGACCACGGTGTAACCGCGCTGCTCGGCCGTACCGCGGACCTCGGGGTCTACCCATATCGCCTTCAGGCTGAAGACGGGTTCGGTGAACTCCGATCCTTCTATCTTCTCCGTCACCTCGCCGGAATCCATCGCCATTAGCCTCCCCACCTGGAGGAGGCCGCCGCCGATCTCGACACCTTTAATGAGGATCGAATAGGAACTGGACTCCAGCTCCATGTTGTCGCGAATGCGGATGGGCGGCACAATGAGCCCCATCTCGAGCGCGCTTCGGCGCCGTATGTTGGTGATGCGGTCCAGGAGTGTGCCCCCCTGTTCGGGGTCGACCAGAGGTATGAGGCTGTAACCGATCTCCACCTCGAGCGGATCGACCTGTATCAGCGATATTACCGATTCCGGTTTGTGCTCCTTCAACGCCGCCTGCTTCTCATCCACCCGCGCCTTCTCGGACTGCTCTTCGCGGGTCTGGTTGAGCACGTATCCGAGCGCCCCGAGCCCTGCCGCGAGCAGGAGAACGGAGAACTTCGGGAATCCGGGGATGAGCGCGGATAATCCAAGCGCGCCGGCGGTGATCATGAGCGCCCTTGGCTGCTGGCTGAGCTGTTTCGCGAGGTCGTCGCCGAGGTTCTCATCGGAGACCGCGCGCGTAACGATGATACCGGTGGCGGTTGTGATGAGGAGCGACGGGATCTGTGCGACCAGTCCATCACCGATGGAGAGCAGGGTGTACGTTCGCAGCGCCACGTCGAATGGCTCGCCGCGCATCACCATGCCGATTATAAAACCTCCGATGATGTTGATGATGATGATGACGATACCGACCTTCACGTCGCCCTGGACGAACTTCGAGGCTCCATCCATCGCCCCGTAGAAGTCGGCCTCCTTGCGGATCTCGCCGCGGCGCTTGCGGGCCTCCTCCTCGGTGATAGCGCCGTTGGAGAGGTCCGAATCGATGCTCATCTGCTTGCCCGGCATCGCGTCGAGTGTGAACCTGGCGGCGACCTCCGCGGTCCTCGTGGCGCCCTTGGTGATGACGATGAACTGCACGGCGGTGAGGATGATGAAGATGAGCACGCCGACTACGTAATTGCCCCCGACCACGAACTCGCCGAACGTGCGGATGATCTTGCCCTCGAAGCCCGCCCCCTGCAGCAGGATAAGCCGCGTCGACGAAACATTGAGTGCCAGGCGGAATACGGTGGTGACGAGAAGAAGGGACGGAAACACCGAAAAATCGAAGGAGCGCGGCACGAACATTACCACGAGCAGGATGAGTATCCCCAGCATGATGCTTATGGAGAGCAGAAAATCCAGAAAGAAGGTGGGGATGGGAATGATGAGCATGGCGACAACGGCGATGACCCCGATCCCCATCAGGATATCGGTCTTCTGCATCCAGCCCAGATTATCACCCAGGAGCGAGCCTCGTGTTCTGTCCGCCATTATCCTCTACCTCGTTCGCTCAAATAGCCTGCTGGTATCCGCGTTTTCGGTACAGCTCGGCATAAACCAGCGTTACCGCATAAAAAAGATCCTCGGGGATGATGTCTCCAACCTCAAGGCGCCTGTAAAGCTCCTGCGCGAGCGGCCTGTTTTCGACCAGCATTACCTCGTTCTCACGGGCGATCTGCCGGATACGCAGCGC
>JBFZEY010000397.1:0-2829 GCA_041306625.1 Spirochaetota bacterium
CGGGGAGATCCATGACGTGCTTGATAAAATAAATGAGTCCCGCCATCAGCACCCCGATACCGGTGGACTGCAGCATGTAGCTTGCCATCAGCATGATGAAGGGGCGGTTTTTTAGCGCGATGCGGACCTGTTCCCCCGCCGGGGGCGCAAGTTCGGCGACCGGAAGGGTCTTCGCCCGGCGCGTGCCCCAGAAACACAGCAGCGTGATGAGCGCGATGGCCGTGCCGAAGACGATCCCCATGAAGCGGAAACCCGCGGCCCCGCCGCCACCCATCTCGACCAGCGGCATGGAGAGCCCCCCCGCGACGAGCACCCCGATCGACGAGCCGATCATCCGGAAAGAGGTGATGGACATGCGCTCGTTGTAGTCGTCGGACATCTCGGCCACCATGCTAGAGTAGGGCACGTTGATGACGGTGAAGGCCGTGCAGCCCAGCGCGAACATCAACGCCACGTGCAGGGCGCGGGCCGATTCGGATTCATATCCGGGGGCGAGAAACATCACGAAGAAGGAGAGGCCGAAGGGGAGCGCGCCGAAAAGGAGATACGGCCTGCGCCGCCCCCAGCGCGAGCGGGTGCGGTCGGATATGGCGCCCATTATGGGGTCGGAAACCACGTCCCACAGCTTGGGGAAGAGGAGCGCGAGCCCCGCGAGCGCGGGATTGATCCCCAGAACGTTCGTGAGAAAGAAGAGCAGGAAAAATCCCGAGGTGACGATGAAGATGTTGCTGCCGATGTCGCCGAAGCCGTAGGCGAGCTTGATTGACGTGGCGACCTTCTTCACTGCGCCCGACGGCGCTTTCTGCGGTATTGGTTTCATTGTATCTCCTGTAAGCTTGCATATCCATTGCACACAAACACATTTATGTCAATGAATATCCAGCCGGATTCCTTCTTGACCAAATCGAAAATCCGTGAGATCAGATAAACCGCGCCTGTGCCTTGACAGGGCGTTGCGAGATCACGGCGTACGGAGGCTATAACCATGTCGATACGCAGAACCCTGACGCTCGCTCTCATTGTAGGCACGGTGCTTACACTGCTGCTCTTCGCGGCGGGATGGCATTTCTCGTCGGCGCTCCTTAAGCCTCCCTACAAATGCCACGACGCCTACATTTACTGCAAGGGGCCGTCGGAGCTCGGGCTCGCCTTCCGCGACGTTTCCATCACGACTACCGACGGGCTGAGGCTCGACGGCTGGTTCATTCCGCGCGCGGGCTCCCGCAAGCTCGTGGTCTTCGTCCACGGGCATGGAGGCAACCGCCACGCGGGGCTCCGTTACGCCGCGGCGCTCAACCGGGCCGGTTTCAACTATCTGCTCGTTGAGCTCCGGGGAAACATGAATGACCCGGAAAGGTCGTTTTTCTCCATGGGGAGCCACGAGCAAAAGGACATCGCGGCGATGATCGAGTATGCGGGCAAGGGGCTCGGCATGGAGTCGATCGGCATAATGGGATTTTCAATGGGCGCGTCGGCGGCCATACCCGCCATGGCGAACGATCCCCGCGTCCGCGCGGGCATTTTCAACAGCGGATTCTCGAGCGTGCGCGAACAACTGGCCCACCGGGCGCGTACGCGCTTTCACGTCCCCGCGTTTCCGCTGGTCGATGTAATCCTTCTCGTCGCCGGGCTTCGCGGCGGGTTCGACTTCGATTCGGTGTCCCCGCTCGCGCACATCGGCAAAATCGCGCCCAGGCCGATACTCATCATCCATTCCGAGAACGACCCCGAGGTCGGGATCGACCACGCCCTGCGGCTCTACGAGGCGGCCGGAGAACCAAAAACGCTCTGGCGCGTAAAAGGGCCGGGCCACACCATGGAGTGGAACAACGGGAGAGAGGAGGCGGAGCGCCGGGTAACGGGATTTTTCCGGCGCTGCCTGTGAGCGTGGCAGTTTAAGCCCGGACGGGGAATTCGGAACGGACCGGCGGCCCTGATCGCGCATGCGTCCGCGAGCAGAGGGAAGCCCCCGGCCTTCTGATGTACGGAAATTCCGCGGGATACGGCATGGAAGGCTCAGGCATCGCCCAGCGCGCTGAAAGCGGAAAGCGGTCCGACGAGCAAAGCGTTCACCCCGGCAAAAGAGCCCTTGAAGGTCACGAATTGCCAGAAGCTCATCGAATCCACGCCGAGCGCGGTCAGCACGAGGATGACGACAGGAGTAAGGACAACGAGGTAGACCACGCCCAGCAAGAGCGACCGCCACCAGATGTTGGCGGGCAAATATTTAAGAACGGGGTGCGAGACCCTGCGCCACGCCAGGGCGGTGATCTTCTTCTGTTTGATTTTTTGGTACGTCACCCAGGTGATGACAAAACAGGTCAGGAAGGTCAGCAGAAAAATCATGATCATCGAATCGGCCACGATTCCCGGCCAGCCCCACAGCGGCATGACCGACAGGGCCACGAAATATCCGATCGCAAAATTCGCCGCGAAATTGATTATGGCGCTTACCACGCCCTGATCGAAGGAAATATATCTTTTATGTATGCTCTCCACTTTAGACCTCCGGTTTGATCCGTGGAACATACGGTATGGCTCCCGAAATTGATAGCGATTAATGATGTCGATTGATTTTATTTTCGTTGAATGGTACCGTGCGGACCGGCGGACTTTTCCATCGCCGGGCCCTTCGGTCTCGTCGCATCGCTTAAGAAAAGACATGATACGGGAAGCGAGGAGAGGGGCCTCGGATTGCCCAGACGCCTGTTTTAAACAATGAGGTCCTTCAGGCTCACAAACACGTAAAAATCACCGAACTCGCACTCGAAGGGGATGCAGATCACCGGAACACCGGATATCCACGAGATCTGGTGATTGGCCCCCCGC
>JBFZEY010000398.1:0-11136 GCA_041306625.1 Spirochaetota bacterium
GTGCTCGGCAAACGCTCCGAAAGGGTGGACAACGAGACGAGGATACGGACCGTTAACAACATAGGTTATTGCCGGTTTCTTCTTCATGAATACGGGGCGGCACGCGCGGCATTCGCGCGCGCATGGGACCTGGCGGCGGATCCGAAGGTGGACGATCTTGAGGGCGCGTTTGTCGCAATTATCAATCTCGCCAATCTGTATGCCTATCTGGCCGAAAACGCGCTGAATCTCAGGGAGCCCGTTTCCGAGATCGACGCCCTCATCGAGCGTATCTCGGCATTCAGGAACGGATACGAGCAGAAGCGCCTCGCCTCGGAAACGGCGCGGCTTGAGGCCGACGCGAAGGTACTGCGGCGAAAGCCGACCCGAGAGGAATTCCAGTCGCTGCGAATGAAGGTGGCGGAGGAAACCGCCGGGGTCCACTATGATGTGGACGTGGCCCTTTCCGTGCTCAGGTTTTATAAGGCGGAACTCCTTTCGGGCGTCGATACCGGCGGCGGAGCCGACCGGCTCGAGACGGCGCGTCGCGCGTTCGGCAGGGAGAGCGAAATATATCGCTTATATTCGCAGGCCGAAGCGGGATTTACCGCAGCGCTCGAGCGGGCCGGCAAAGAACCTTCGCGCAGGCTCACCGTACGGCTGCTGCTCAACGCGGGCCAGTGCAGGGCGCGCCTGGGAATGATCGACGAAGCGTACGAGGCCTTCCTTGATGCCGATGCGACCGCGCGCAAGTTCGGATACGACGACCTGTTCTGGATGATCGATGCTACGATCGCGGGCTTTTTAGGACGAAGCGGGACGTCGCTCGAGGGAACCCGTGCCGCAGAAATCGCGATGGAGCGGTATCGGCGCGCCCTGGACGCACTCGAGGCCCATCCGTTGCCGCACTCCGGTGAAATCGGAAGGGTGAAGCGCCTGTATGATGAATTTGCGGGAATGCTCCTGCTTCGCGGCGACGCGCGCGGCTCGCTGTCAGTCCTAGAGCGGAAGCGGGCGACGGAACGTATCCTGCTTGTCCGGGCGGCCTCGCCCGAGTTCTACGACGGGGGCGATTCCCTGGCGTACCGGCGCGCCCTGGCCCTCTCGGCCGCGCGCGCTGTGCTTGCCGGGCAGCGATCCGCCCTGCTCGAGGCCCCCACACGCTCGCCCGAAGACCTGGCGGCGGTCGGAAAATCGATTGCTGACAATGATCGGAAATTCGCCAAACTTGTTGACGGACTGGATACGCCGCGACCGATCCTCGCGTCGTACCTGCGCCACCGGCGGAAACCGCTTCCCGATTTAAAGGCTTCCACCGCGTTCAGATTTCTGATCGCCGATGGTTCCGTACACGGCTGGCGGCTCGGAGGGAAGGACGTCGAATACAGGATGATCGGAAATACCGGGAAGGACGGGCGCGAGCATTTGCGAGCCGGGCTGAAACGTTTTTTCTCGGAAGCGGGCGGGGAACACGGGCGGTACTTCGTGGTGTTCGACAATAGCGCCGCGGAGCTGTTCCGGTTTCTCGGGCCTTCCGGTTTTCCGCCGTTCATGTTTGTGACTTCACTCGATGATATAGCCCGTGAGGACGACCGGAGTGACTCCCCTTTCACGGGCCTGTACACCCCCGATCGGAAATTGCGGGAGAAACTACAGGGTATCCCGGCGCTCGACCGGATGGTCATGCGGGACGGGTCCCTGCCGGGTGCCGGGCTCGCGCGCTTCTCGGTCCTTGTGGATCCGGGCAAAGCGGAAAGTCCGCTTTCTCCCGCGGCGCTGTTCGGTAACCGTCTGGGAGCCGAGGTTCTGGTGTTGAATATGGAGCGCTTCGACGAGGAGCCCATCGCGCTCGCGTCGGAGGCTGCGCGGTATGCGGGGGCGCGATCGGTCGTCATCAGCCACGGCCTCGGAATGGACGATCTGGCGAGGCTTGTCGGAAGGACCCTCGAAGCGCCGCGCGACCGGCTTAATACCGATATCGGCGGTCAGTCGGGATTCACGCTCGCGCTCGGGAAGGCCGGCCGCGCCATTGACGTTTCGGAGACCGGCAACCGGTCGGATGATATGCTGTATGCCGCGTTTACCCGGGAATTCCGGCGCGGAGATGCCGCTCATGCGCGGGTACTTCTCGATCGCTGGAACGACGGCGCGAGCGGCGACGTTAACGCACCCGTGCTGTACGCGCTTCATTCGGCCGAGCTTGCGCTCCTTACTGACGATCACCGGACGGCGGCGGAAATGATAAACCGGGCGCTTGCGGCCATGGGTCCGGCACGGGACGGCTTGTTCGAAAAAGCCATGGCCTTTAAGGCATACCTGCTGCTTTACGGTGGTGCAGCACTGGAGGCGGCAGAAATCATGGATAGCCGCTTAAAAGCGGGTGTGGCAAGGACCTCTGATTACCGGGCGCTCGCCCTGGCTGCCGATATTGCCCGGGGAGGCGCTCCGAGGTATGATGCGCTGCAGGCGGTTCTGGCCGGGAGCGGCCCGCTTGTGGCCGTCGACAGACTGAGACTGCTCATCGCCGAATACCTGTATCTGAGCGGAAGAGAGGCGGACGCGCGCGGTATTATTTCCGTCATTACCGCAGACACAGCATTCTCGCCGCGCGAATCGTGCAAGATCGCGCTGCTTGGCGGAGGCACGCGGGAAACCGGGTCTCAGCCGCGCCGGGTTGCCGATATAATGGGACTCTTCGCCGAGAAGGACGCCGACCGCGTCAGGTTGAGGGCCGCTCCACTGCTCGAAGAAAACGGACGGTTCGATACGCTCTCGGCCTTTCCGATCACCCTTGTCATAGACCGTCTCATGAAGGCGGGAAGGTTTTCAGGCATTCATTCTTTCGTCAGTACGATCGACCTGGATGGTATGGCCGCGGGGGCGTTCTGGATGGACTCCGCGCCGCTATTGATGAGGCTGTACGAAATAAACAGGGCTGAACGACGTTACGGCGACGCGCTCGCGGTCCTTGGCGCGGTCAATGAATCGACGAAGGGAAGGGAGGTCCCGGGGATCAGGGCGGCCTTCCAGTATGCACACGGTATGGAGTTGCTCCGGGCCGAGCGCTATCATGATTCGTATGAATCCGCCCGGGCCGGAAGGGCGCTTCTGGAGGCCGTACACCCGCTCGTTATTCCGCTCGAACTGCTGCTCCTGGAGAACGAAATTTCGCTGGGAAGGTTCGACGAGGCCTCGGCGCGTGAAACCTCGCTGGGCGGCATCCCGGCCGGGTATCGCTATGTGCGCGAGCTGCTTGGAGCGCGGCTGGAGCTTGCGAGAATATTGAAGAAAGGGGACGCGTCCGAGGAAAAGTGGCTGAGGGTAGAGTCGCGTGTGCTCGCCGGGCTCCGGGCGCTCGACGCGTCGGCGGATGTTCTTTCTGCATTCGACCGGATAGACCTGGTGGAGCAGAGCCTCGATTTTATGATATCATACAGGATGAGCCGCCGCGACTATCTCTCCGCACTCGCCTATGCGGAGACGAAGAAGCAGCTTCGACTGCGTTCCCGCTTCCCCGGGCTGAGTTCGGGCATTCAGGGAGAAGCGGCGGAGGAGTTTAAAGGCATACGGGACAGGATAACCGGACGTGATCGTTTTCTCCGGCTTCTTAATGCCAGTCCGGCCCTCCAGGCTGGAGCGATCGCCGGCATCCTCCCCGTGGAGATTTTCCAGCGCGGTATTCCCGATACGGAGATCGTGATTTACCTGGTTAAAAACGGGAAAGATATACTCGGATGGACTATCGCACGGCAGTTCATAGAGCCGGTACGTATTAAGGACGGTTACGATCGCGCGCTCCTTCTGGCGGAGCGCTATCGCGAGGCGATCGGGGTCTTTGGAAGCGTTGCCACCGTTTCGCGCGATCTGGCGGCGCTTCTTAAGCCGTTCGAGAATTATTATCGCGGAAAGGAGTCGGTCATCTTCATCGTCGACAATGAACTCGAGCAGGTGCCGTTCGAAATAACCGGGGAGAAAAGACTGCTCGACGAGTCCCACCGGGTAGCGTATTGCACTTCCATCATCTCCGCCCTGCGGGATTACGACGCCATCCGTCCGAGGGTGAGCCTGGTGGGTAAACCCCGGGGTTCGCTGTATCACGAGATAGAACGCGTGGCGATACACCAGTCCGGAATTGCCTGGGGAGCGGAGACGGCGTTACGGTCGGGCGTGGGGCACCTCATGGTGGAGCTTGCGTACAATCCGTTGACGGGGGCGCTCTCCCTCGGCGGGAACGCGTACGGAGACATCGTAAAGGGAGGCTCTCTCCTCTACCTGCCTTCGGGCGACGCGTTGGGGGTCGTGGGACATTCGGAGTTTGCGCTGTATGCGTCGGTACACGGTGCGCGGGCGCTGGTGATCAACGACGCCGCGGTGCACGATGTCAACAACGCGGTCTTTGTCGATATTTTTTACCGCGAGCTCGCGGCGGGGACCCAAGTCATCGCCGCGTTCGAACGGGCAAAGCAGGGCGTTCGCTCGAGGAGGCAGTTCAGTCATCCGGCTTACTGGGCCGGCATGCGGCTGTATCTGAACACGCTGGAAGACCGGAGGATACGGCCGTGAGCGAAACCGCCCGCGTGAAAGCCAATGTTGTGGTCATAGATGACGACAAGCTCGTAAACGACCTCATCTACCGGATCCTCCGGAAGGAATACAATGCGAGGGGGTATGAGAGCGCGGAGGAGGCCCTTCGCTCGGAGAATCTCTCCGCGGTGGATGTGATAATCGCCGATGTCAATCTTCCGGGCATGGACGGGATCGAGTTTCTCAAACGGGTCCAGATTGTCGACTCGGGGATTCCGGTGATTCTTATAACCGGTTACGGGGACATCGATATCGCCATATCGGCGCTCAAGAGCGGGGCGACGGACTTCATACTCAAACCGTTCAAGAACGAACAGATCAGTATTTCGGTTGGGAGGGCCCTGGAGGCGCGACGGCTCGTTCTCGAGAACCGCGTACTCATGGAAGAGCTCAGGCAGAAAAACCAGGAACTCGAAGCGCTGAACGAGGATATTAAAACGAGAAATATTGAAATCGAGAAGGAGCTCGATATCGCCGCCAACCTGCAGCGCTGTCTCTTCCCGGCGGCCCTGCCCGATCTCGACCGTTTCGATCTCGCGCTGAAATTCAGACCGGTGGAAAAAGTGAGCGGAGATTTTTTCGATTTTATCCCGTACGGTGAAGACCTTTTCGCTTTCGTGTTCGCGGACGTGTCGGGCCACGGGGTGCCCGCCGCGCTGTATTCGGCCATGGTGAAAACCGCCATCAGCTCGGTGAAGACCTCGACTCCCGTTCCTTCCGAATTTATGGGAGAGGTCAACAGGTTTCTGATCGGATCCCAGAAGCAGATGAGCTACAATTATGTAACCATTTTCTACGGGCTCTTCGACCTGGCGGCCGATACGCTCACCTACTGTAACGCGGGTATTCCCTCGCCCGCTGTTATGCGGGCGGATGGAAGCTATGTTTTTCTGGATCCCAACAGCCCGTTCGTCGGAATTTTTGAAAACTCGGTCTACAAGAACGAGTGCATGAGCATCGGCGGCGGAGACCGGCTTGTCTTCTATACGGACGGCGTGTTCGAACTGACGGGTTCGAACGACAGGATAATGGGGCAGGGCGTTTTTCTGGAGCTTCTTAAAAATTACGTGGAGAAAAATATCTACGAGCTTATTGAGGCGATTTTTGAAAGGGTGATGGAATTCAGCGGCAGTCAGCGTCCCGGCGATGACATAACCCTTATCGGCATGAGTTATAAAAGCAAGGAGGGCGGGTAAAGATGAAAAGGAGAACGGTGGTGCGCGCGTGTGCGGCGTTGCTCGTGGTGTTCGCAATGGCAGCGGGATCAGAAAGGGCGCTGGCGCTCGAATTTTCATTCCTCGTGGGCGACGTATCGTTTGTACGTCAGGGGAAATCGTCGGCCGCAGGCCTGGGCCAGTCGCTGGCCGACGGAGACATGGTGATAACGGGCGCCGGGGGTATTGCGGTCCTCGCATACGGCGACGGCAGCGAGATACGCGTTACTGAAAAGAGCAGGGTGAAAATCGGCAGTATAACGGTGAAGGACTCCGGCTCAGTTTCGGTGATCTCCGGAGCGATTAACGCCCGATTCCAGAAACTTGCCCGGGGTTCGGAGCGAAAGGTGGTAACTCCGACAACGGTCTGTTCGGTGCGCGGTACGGACTTTCTGGTAGGCGTAAGCGACGGCGCCGACTCCCGCGTCGAAATGAAGGAAGGAGCACTCGAGGTGCGCAACCCCTACGGCAGGAAGGACCTTGGCCCATCGTCGAAGGCCAGGATAGGCCTTGCCGAGTCGCCGATCGACGACGAGGAGGAGGCCGACCTGGCCGGCTGGAAGGCGGCGCGGGATAAAGAGATGGAGCGCGACCCCGGGGAGCGGGGCAGGCGCTTCGAGGGCTACATCAACAACATGGGTGAGCGCAGCTCGAAGTCGTCAGGAAAGCTTAGCGAGATCAACTCGCGGCTGGGCGGCAGGGCGGCCGTCGGGAAAAAGCAGATCGAAAAGACCGGCGAGGAGCTTTCGCTCGTAGAGCGCGATATGGCGGATGACGCACTGCTAAATGAGAGTGCGGCCGCCTCAATTGAGGGTATCCTTGAGCGCTTCGGCAAGGACAGGGCGGAAATATACGACACCTTTTATCGCATAAAGGAAGAGTCGAACCGTGTCGCCGAACAACAGCGAATAAACTACGAGGCCCTGCAGGCGGTACGGGAGTCGTATCGCAAAGCCTATGAGGAAATCATGGGCAGCCACCGAGAGAGCATTGAAAAGATCAAGGGCGGGATCGATAAAGAGTCGGTAAAGCCCGGAAAAAAATAGGTCGGCTCTCAGCCGCGCAGCCGCCGAAGATAGTCCCTTCCGGCCATGGCTCCCTGGGCGAAGCCTTCCAGTATTTTTTTACCGTCGCGGCTGAGCCGGTCCACCCGGAAATCATCCGGGGGATAGATGACGTCGATTCTACGGTGCCGCTGTTCGAGCTCTTCGAGTGCTTTATTGTACAACAGATACCTGCTGCTGATCGCCTCGACGAGAAAGCGGTAACGGTGGTCTTTATAGTACGATTCGTAAAGTGACTTCACCCAGAACGACTCCTCTTTCTTGCGATAGCCGCGCCGCCGCGTGACGACCACCAGGATTTCATCCTCGTCGTATCCCATTTTTAGCGCTTTTGCATAGGGGATCGGATCGAGCAGACCGCCGTCCAGAAGGTAATGTTTCGCGTATTCGACGAAGCCGCGGTAGAGAACGGGGATGGCGGCGGTCGCCTTGAGCGCCAGGGACATATCATCGCGCCGCGAGCTGAAGTACAGCGTTTGCGGGGGGTTGTCGGGGCGGCAGTCAGTGGCGGTGATGAGCACGGGACACGCGCGGGACAGGGTTCGGTCGTTAAGAGGTTCGGCGCCGTGTATGATCGTGTCGACCATCCAGTCCAGGTTCAGAATGTGCTTTTCGGGGCGAAGGATGTTGGATAAATTGATGAATTTTCCCGACATAAGTTCGGTGAAAAAGGCGTCGCGAGCGAGATGTATCTGCCGCGCGGCGTAGGCGGCCCCCGTGAGCGCTCCCGCCGACGATCCGATGATGATCTTCCAGGGGAAGTATCCCCGGTCGGTGAAGCTCTGCAGTACGCCCGTGAGAAAGATCCCCCGCATGCCGCCGCCTTCGAGAACGAGAGCTTTCTTTCTCTTTTTATAATAGGGTGTGCCCCGCAGTCGGTGATAAAGCCTTTTAATTTCCATGCTTCCGCCGCTTCGCTTTATCCTCCGGAGGCTCCGTCATCGTGCTTTTGCCGGAAGAGCTGATTCGCCTGTTAATATATGAAAGCGCCTGTTGCCTTCACTAGAAGGCCGGTACTCCGGAATAAATCAATTATATTTTGGATGCGATTTTCATTTGCCTTTAATCGGAATGACCGGTTATAATCGGGTAAAAAAAAGGGAGGAAGGAGGTGCCACGGTGAAGATTATCCTGGTACAGCACGGTGACGCCGTCGCTTCGGAGAAAGACCCTCAGAGGCCGCTTTCCGACAAGGGGCGCTCGCAGGTAAAGCGCCTTTCCGAGTTTCTACGGAAGCTCCCGTTTTACCCCGGTCTCGTGCTGCACAGCGGGAAAACCAGGGCACGGGAGACCGCCGAAGCCATCTCATTCGCCCTTGGCGGGGTCCGTGTCGAGGAGCGGTCCTTCCTCAATCCAGACGACCCGATACGGCCGATGGAGGATGAACTCAAGGCGCTGGGCGTCAATGTGCTGATCGTCGGGCACCTGCCGCACCTGGGGAAGCTCGCCGCGTCACTGCTGGCGGGAGACGAAAAACGCGATATCGTGGAGATAACCAACGCGTCCCCCTTGCTGATTGACCGCGAGAAAGGGAAATTCAGGCTCGACGGTTATTTCCGATTCGAGTATATGCGCTGAGGCACACAAACCCCGTCAGCCCTTTCTGGTCATGCCCGCGAAAAAAAGGATGATGATGCCGATGAGCGACCATACCAGCGTTCGCAGTCGCTTGATGAGTCCGACCGTGAGACCGATCGCCGGATCGTAGCCGAGAAATTGCAACGCCAGCGAAAACGACCCTTCGCTGGTGCCCAGGTTCGCCGGCATGAAAAAGATGACGCTGGTGAGGAACATGCTGAATATATACAGGAACATGGAGTGCATAAAGGTGATCGAGTTACCCGAAAAGATGACGATGAGGTATATTTCGAGGCTGGAAAAAAAGAAACCCGAAAGATAATGTATGGCCAGGGAGAGATAGAAGCTTTTCATCGTCTCCCTGGTGCTGAAGACGAAGGAGATATCCCCGTCGAGCGTATCAACCTTCTCCCAGCGCTTTTCATTCATGAATCGATCGAGCCACCGTACGGGAATGCGGGTCAGAAGGTAACGGACGAAGCCCTGCCGCTGTTTTCTTAAAATTACCATCATCATATAGAAAAGCAGCACGAACGCGGCGAGCGTTCCAATGGATACCCACAGCGGAATGTTGAGCACGAAAAAACTGATAACGATGCCGGTGAGCATCATGAGCACGTTCGAGATGATGTGTATGGTGCGGTCGAGAACGACCGAAGCGAGGCCGGTCTGAATGGGGACTACGTCCTTTATGTAGATCGCCTTGAGCGCCTCCCCTGCCGCCGATGCCATGGCGTTCACGGATGAGGTGGAATCCCCCGCCACCCGTGCGAGGAAGAGCTGGAGGTAATATGACGGACTGACCGGGTGGTTGATGAGCACCTTCCAGGCGATGGTCATGAAGATATTGTTGAAAAGGAATATCCCCGCGATGATCCAGAAACGCCAGCCCATGGCGAGTATGTCGTCGATGGTTTTCTGCACGCCGAAACTGTAGAAGAGCAGTGCGAGGATTAACACTCCCGCGCCGACAAAAATCACCCGGTATTTTTTCACTTTTTTCCCTGAGGGTCAGAATTTCACGGAGAGAATAGTGAAATCGTCGATGAAATAATTGTCAACCGCATTATTGGAGAGCAGTTCCCTGAAATAGCCGATGATGACCGATGGGTTGTCGTCGAAGTAACGGAGCGCGATCTCGATGAGGCGCTCCTCGCCCCTGTCGATGTCTCCCTCCCCGAGGTAGTCGAGCACGCCGTCGGTGAACAGCAGCAGAAGGTCTCCGGTTTCATACATGAAGACCCTTTCCTCGTACGCGGAGTCCGCGGAAAGACCCAGCGCCCTGCCCGACGCGTTAAGACGCACGGCCTGACGGTCGCTGCTTTTTATAAGTATCTGGTCGTTATGGCCCGCGCTCCCGTAGGTGAGGACTCTGTTGTGGCTGTCGATGAGCATATAAAAGGCCGTAACGAACATCCCGTACTCTGAATCGTCGAACACGTAGCGATTGGAGTGGACCAGCAGCGGCTCGGGCTGGGTGCTGATCCTGGCCTCCGCGCGGATCACGTTGCGTGCCGAACCCATGAAGAGAGCGGCGGGGATTCCCTTCCCTGAAACATCACCGACGACCAGGCCGTACTTGTTCGAGCCGAAATTGAAAAAGTCGAAGAAATCTCCCCCCACCTCCTTGGCCGGGCGGTTGAAGGCCGCTATACGGTGATTTCCGAACACGGGCGGTATCTCCGGAAGGATCTTCCGCTGGATTTCGGCCGCGATGTCCAGCTCCTGTGCGAAGCGCCGCTGGGCCTCCTTGTTTTTCTGGTACTGGATGTTTCGCACGGCCTCGGTAACATGGTTGGCGATGGTCGACATTACCCGAAGGTCGAAGGCGTTGAAAATGGAGCAGTCCGTCTTGTCGGTGACACTGATGACCCCGATCACCCCGCTTTCATTGCGGACGGGAACAGAGATAAAGGACGGCGTCCGATAGCTCCTGCACCGGTCCGCTTTGATGAAGGACATTTCGCCTTCCCTGTCGACGACGAGGAGCGGGTCGCCAGTCAGAAAAACGTGGCCGGAAATCGAGTTCTCGATCGGTGTTTCCATGCCCGGCCGGACGTCTTCGGGAAGGCCATGCGCGGCATGGAGCACCATCACTTTTTTCGTCCCCTCGTAGAGGAGGAGCGATGCGCGATCGACTCCGAGCGAACGCGGCAGTGTCGCGATGATGGTGTCGAGCAGGTCGCCCTCGGTCCGGGAGAAGGAGACCGTCTGGGATATATCGTACAGCGCGCTAAGTTCCTTGACGCGGCTGGTCAACTCGTCGACGAGGCGCCGATTGGTGATGGCGATCGCCGCCTGTCCGGCGACATACGAAAGGAGCTCGACGTCGAGTTCGTCGAAGGCCTCCCTGCCGATCGAGTTAACCGCCTCCAGCACCCCGAGGTTGCGCTCCTGAACGGTCATCGGAACGCAGATGATGTTGCGGGTGGTAAAGCTCGACTTGCTGTCGATGCCCTTGAATACCCTGGGATCGTTCTGTGCGTTATTGACGATGAGGGGCCTGCCGGATTCCGCTACGATGCCGACGATTCCCACGCCGCGAGGCACTTTCTCGCCCTTGATCTCCTCCTTGTGGTCTCCGAGCACGACGTTGAAGATGAGGTCACCGGTCAGCATATCCGAGAGCAGAAGCGAAGCGCCGACCGTGTGAAGAATCTCGCGGGCGGTCTCGAGAATGACCGTCAACAGCTCCGGCAGGTTCATGCTGGAGTTGA
>JBFZEY010000399.1:0-5741 GCA_041306625.1 Spirochaetota bacterium
CATCGATTTCAGGAAAGACGCGGTGGATTATCATCTTAACGGAATTCTGGTGCCTTTCGGGAGCAGGGAGATCAACAGGGGGAGCCTGACTGCCCGGGGGACAGTTTATCGCGCTGACAAGGCTCGGGGATACTCGTCCGTACATCGTGTTTCAGTCGAGAATTTCGATATATCTCATCTCAATGCGAAATTGATGTCGCCGCCATATGCGGTTTTCGGCGGGCTTTCGATCGGTGCGATCGTACGCGTAATGAACGGGCATGCAAGCATAGAAGGAACGGCGGACTTGAATAACCTGAATCTCGTAGAGCGAAGGCAGGAGGGCGCACGCAGTGTAATAGCCAATGAGAACCTGAATATCGCGCTGGTCGCCGATGCGATGAATGGGGCGGAACGAATTATCGTTCGCAAGGTGGATATCAGCGATGATTCGTCGAAGATTAACGCCAGGGGAATATACTGTAAAAACGATCGGGAGGAGTATTTCGATGTACTTCTCGGACGCTGCAGGATCGATCTCGCACGGCTTTCGGAATGGCTGATACCGTGGGAGAATGTGTCCTTTGAAGGTTTAATGGAAAGTACGGGCCGCTTTTCCTATGATATACGGCATAACCGATCCGCAAACGTGTCGCTCGGGATAAAACTCGATGATTTTTCCGTGATAGGGAAGGCCGATGGAAAGAAAACCGCGATTCTCTCGGTGCCCGACGCGCGTCTGACAATCGCTGACGGGGCGTTCCTGGTATCAGCGAACGCGCGGAAGGGCCGGTCGGACCTTGGACTGAAGGGAGAGGGATATATCGTCCGATGGCTGCCACTTTTATCTGAAAGTCGAATTGCCTTTAATTCGCGGAGGATGGAGGCGCTCTACCCGATAAAAACGGTATATCGCGCAATGAAGAATCTTTACGCGGGCGCGTTTGAAGACAAGACCCGGGGATACGAGCAGATATTTTTCATGAAGACTCCCTTGGGTGTTTTCGTGAATAACAACACGATAGAATGTGATTTCAATGTGGAAGAGCTGCTCTGCGGCGGGAGGTCGGCCCTGCGCAATCTGAAATCAAGAATTCGACTCGCGGACGGATACCTCCGGCTTGAGAACTTTCTGCTTTCCGGGTGGGGGGGCGAGTACGGTCTGGAGTTGCGCGCTTACCTGAAAAGCGATTATCCTGGAGGTTCGGCGACAGGCAGGATCTCCGGCATCAATCTGGAGGAGGCCGCCAGAAGCCTTGGAATGAAAGGCTCGATGTCGGGAACACTTGGAGCGGATTTCAAATTCGAATTCAGCGGAAACAGGAAGGCGCACCTTCTGGATAATGGTAAGTTCGAGTTCAACCTTGGAATGGATTCGGGGCGATTAAGCGATACGGTGTTTCAGAAAAAACTGAAAAAATTTGTTATCGCCAATGGTCTTGATGAGCCTTCAATCGGGGACATCGGCTTCACCCGGGTGACGCTCTCCGCGAACCAGTCCGCAGAAAACGTATACTTCAGCAATGTGCTTCTCAGCGGAGATTCATTGAGCGCAAACGGATACGGTACCTACCGGCCACAGGATGGCCTGCGCCTTCCGGTCAACGTCACCTACATGGGGATCGGATCGGAGGACGTACCGGGAAAAATGACAAACGTCCCGCTGGTTATAACGGGACGCCTGTTGGAGCCGGTGCTTCGGGTATTGAATAAAAAGGATTCTGCCGAATTAGCCCTCTTTGATATCGTCTAGTTCGTAAATCTTAACCGGCAATTCCTTGCCCTTTACCCGGATCAGATCGAGCTCGCGGGCAATAATGTGTTCCTTCACGTATTCGTATGTTGCCTCGCTTATGATTATGCCGGTGTTGTATATCTTGTTGGTGCCCTCCAGCCGCGCCCCCAGGTTGACGTTGTCACCCATGAGCGTATAATCCATGCGCGATGATGAGCCCATGTTACCGACGACCATGTCGCCGGTATTGAGTCCTATGCCTATGTGGAGTTCGGGCTTACCCTCGGTGGCCCATTTTTTATTGAGACCGTCGAGTACGTGCATCATTTCGACCGCGGCTCTGGCCGCGAGAACGGCGTGGTCGTCCTGGGGTATCGGAGCTCCCCAGAAGGCCATGATCTCGTCGCCGACATATTTATCGAGCGTACCGAGATACTTGAAGACGATGTCGGTCATGGCCTGGAGGTACTCGTTGAGGTGTTCGACAAGGGCCTCGGGAGTAAGGCGCTCCGAGATGGTGGTAAAGCCGCGGATATCGGAGAAGAGCACGGTGAGTATCTTTTTCTCTCCGCCGAGCTTCAGTTTGTCAGGATCTTTAAGCAGTTCATCGACGACCGATTTGGAAACAAACTTGGAAAAGGTCTGGCGTATATATTTTTTCTCGCGCTGTTCGGTCATAACCCGGTAAACGGTGATCAGCGTGAAGGTGCCTCCGATCTGGATGACGGGGGTGGCGAATATGCAGAGCAGGTTCATCGTGTCGAAGAGCAGGTAGGCGGCCACGATGTATATCAGGCCGAATACGGTGGAGAACAGGATCGACATCAGCATTGAAAGCTTTGGAACAAGGAGTCCCAGAATTATAGCGATAGAAAGAAGAATGAGTATGTTCTCCCATTCCGTAAGCTTAATGATGAAATCCTGGTTAAGGATTGTGTTGAGCGCGTTGGCGTGGTGCTCGATTCCGAAGAGGTCTCCGTACGGAGATTTGTGTATATCGGTCGAAATTCCGGTCACGGAGTAAGCGGCCACGAAAATGATCTTGTTTTCGAGTGATTTATTGGTTATTCTCCCGTCATTATAAAAATAATAATAGGGGTAGTTCTGGAAGCTGCCGGGGCCACCGATGAAGTTTATATCCATGAACCCCTCGCTGTCGATAGGGATCCGCAACTCTCTCTCCGGATTCGGCTTTTTCATTTTTTCTGCAGGAAGGTTTTTAAGTGTAACGTACTTTCCCATCCTGATCTCAACGTCTTTTGCCCCGATGCCGAAATAGTGCATGGTGAGGACAAGGTCAATCGACGGGTAATAGAACCCCTTGTGCTTGATGACGACCGGCAGTTTCCGGTTAATGCTGTCGGCGTCCGGGCGGATGTTAGCGTAACCGATTCCTTTTGCGGCACCGGCCAGTTTGGTGGTTGGCGGAACGGCCTCTTCGGCCCATTCAGAACTGCTGTCGTTGGGGTCGACGGGGAAGCGCAGGCGATTCAGTATGGCCATACGATCCTCGGTGTCCGAATACTTGACGTCTACCTCCTCCGTTTCGAAGGGAAAATCCAGAAACACGTTTCCGGCTTCGCGAACCGCGTCGGCGAATTCCTGCTCGTGTTTTTTATGGTCAAGAAACATTATATCAAAAAAGATGGCCTTGGGGTTTCCGGTCGCAACGTAGCGGGTGAACCTGGCGTGGATATCCCAGGAGAACGGCCAGTGCATCTTCTGGCTGGTGAATTCACGGATGGTGTTTTCATCTATACCGAGGATGATGATGTCGTCCCGCGAGCGCGGGTTCTTTTTAGTGATCCGTACACCCTCCTGGAGTTTTTTCGCCTTTTCCGAGGGGTCTCTCAGGAAAAAACGAAAATTAACAGCGCCGTTTTCAAGGCCGTCGAGAATTCTGGTCTGAGAGTAAACGAAGCCAAGGGCGACAAACAGGCAGATAGATATGAGGAAGCCGATAAAATGGTTTTTGTGCTCATGGATGAACTTGTTGTTCATGCGATGTCCCTCGTGTCTTAATGGGAATGAAGGAAAAACGTTCCGTAGGTTCACCGGGTTGGATGAGTTTTTCAAGTATTTTATTAAAGTCTTGACAAAATATTTCCGGGACCGGGAGATTTTATCCTCATCAACAGTTTGCGAGGTATGACTTTGAACGTCAAAGACAAGATCGCCGAGGTGGTCGAAACGGCGATGCGACAGGCCGTTGCCGACGGGGCGCTTGGTGACGGGGAATTGCCCGTCCCGAAAATAGAATATCCCAGGGAAGAGAAGTTCGGCGATTACTCGACACCGGTAGCAATGGAATCGGCGCGTGTGCTGAAGCGCTCACCCCTAGAAATCGGAGCGGTGCTGAAGGGATACATTGAACGCAGCGAAATTGCCGGCGCGGTCGATGTTGCGAAACCGGGCTTTATCAATATATTCCTTAACCCGGAATTCCTTTACCGGCAGATGGAAGAGATTCTGGCCGAAAGAGACCTCTATGGCAGGCAGACAAAGAAAAACCCGAGACGAATCAGCGTCGAGTTTATATCGGCCAACCCGACTGGACCGCTGAATATAGTTTCGGCACGCGCCGCGGCTGTCGGGGACACGCTCGCCAATCTGCTCGAGGCCTGCGGAGATAGCGTGGATCGCGAGTTCTACATCAACGATTACGGCAACCAAGTTTTATTGCTCGGGAGATCGGTGCTGTGCAGATACCGTGAGATCGAGGGGGAGGCCGTTGAATTTCCGGAAGATGGATACCATGGCGAATACGTACGCGACATAGCGGCGTTTATAAGGGATAACTTTGCCGGTGAAGTACTTTCGGTTGCCGGTGAGGACGCACTCATGGAATTCATGGCGCGCAAGGCCGTTGAATACAACGTGAGCGGACAGAGGCGCGATCTCGAACGCTTCAACGTTAATTTCAGGCGCTGGTTCAACGAAAGCCTTTTACATGCGGACGGCAGCGTTCTGGAGACATTCAGAATACTCGAGAAGCTGGGCGTTATCTACGAGGAGGATGGCAAAAAGGTTTTCCGCTCAACCGAATACGGTGACGATAAGGACCGCGTGGTAGTGCGCGACGACGGAAGACCCACATACCTGCTGGCGGATATTGCCTATCACCGGAATAAAAAGGACCGCGGATACGACCTCATTATCAACATATGGGGCCCGGACCACCACGGCTATATCGCACGTCTGGCCGGAGCCATGAAGGCAATGGGGTGCCCGGAGGGCGCCTTCAGGGTGCTCATCGCTCAGCAGGTAAACCTGGTAATGGAAGGTGAGATGGTGAAGATGTCCAAGCGGCTGGGCAGGTTCTCCACGATGAGCGAACTCCTGGACGAGATCGGCGTGGACGTCGCTCGCTATTTTTTTACCATGCGATCAACCGAGAGTCATCTCGATTTCGATCTTGCACTGGCAAAGCGCCAGAGCTCGGAAAATCCGGTGTTTTATCTTCAATATGCGCACGCTCGCATTTGTTCCATTTTTCGGGAGGCCGAAAAACGGGGATTTCGCTATGAGCCGGGCAAAAGAGACACTGCACATCTCCGGAACCCGGAGGCGCTCGCTCTCCTAAAGCTACTTGCTCGCTTTCCCGAAGAGATAACGGACGCCGCCGGTGCTTTCGAGCCGCACCGCATCGCGACCTTTCTCATGAGACTGGCCCAGGCATATCACCGGTTTTATGCCGAACATCGTGTTCTTTCAGAAGACGGTACGGAGGCGAACACGAACCTGGCCCTGTGCGACTGTGTGCGGGTAGTCATGAAAAACGGATTGGGACTACTCGGCGTTTCCGCTCCGGAGCGCATGTAGGATCCGGGAATGAAGCGCGTTTCGATAATCTCGACCGGAAGCGAGCTCGTATACGGGATGATACAGGACTCGAACGCGGCGTTTATCAGCGCGCGCCTCTTCCCGACGGCCTTTTCCGTGGTATCTCACCATGCGGTCGGTGATGTACAAAACGACCTGCGCCGCACAATACACACGGCTCTATCAGAAGCGGACATCGTTATCA
>JBFZEY010000400.1:0-7177 GCA_041306625.1 Spirochaetota bacterium
GATCAATCCCTCCAGTGGGTTGACCACCGTTTACCGCACGCTCGACATGTTAACACAGATCGGAATCGTTCAGTAATTCTATTTCGGTGACGGTAAGTCCCGGTACGAACTGGTGAACAATCCCGACGGGAAAAAACACCACCATCACCTGATCTGTCTGCGCTGCAAGTCCATCATGGATTATACCGAATTTCTCGATGAAGAACTTGAATTCGTGAGCAAAACGCAGGGCAAGCTCTCAAAAAAATATAATTTTACCATAACGGACCACGCAATCAGCTTCTATGGATTGTGTGAGCGGTGCAGGTAGGATGATATTTTTTTGCCATTTAATGAAAAAGATTATTATTACTAATAACTAAAGGAGGTGTATCATGCCAGGTGGAGACAGAACGGGTCCGCTCGGATACGGGCCCATGACAGGTAGGGGAGCCGGTTTTTGTGCCGGATATGCGGCCCCGGGATACAGTACTCCGGCATTCGGCCGGGGACGCGGGTTCGGCGGAGGCGGACGGGGCCGGCGTACCATGTTTTACGCAACGGGGCTGCCGGGGTGGGCACGGTTCAATCCGGTAAATCCCGGGTGGGTCGGATATACTTCTGCCGGGAATGCCGGATCACTGACCCCCGAGAACGAGATGGCGGCGCTCAAAACACAGGCCGATTTCTTTCAGAACCAGATTACGGCACTCAATGGCCGCATACGGGAGCTCGAGGCGATCGCTGCCGGACGGCAGGAATAGGCCGAATCACACGAGAGAAGGCCGTCGGCAACCGGTACAAATCCGGCCGCCGACGACCGGCCTTTTCGCTCCCGCCGCGCCGTGCGCGGCATAGCCATTACCATAAAAGGGGACACCATGAAATTATGTATAACCTCAACAGGACGGTCTCTCGACAGTGATGTCGATCCCAGGTTCGGTCGGTGCGCGTATTTTATCATAATCGATTCCGACAGCATGGAATTCGAGGCCTTCGAAAACGGCTCTTCAGGGGCCTCCGGAGGGGCCGGGGTCCAGTCCGGAAAGTTTGTTGCGGACAAAGGCGCTAAAATTGTGCTTACCGGCAACGTGGGCCCGAAGGCCTTCAGCACCCTTTCGTCTGCGGGAGTTGAGATCATCACGGGGATGACGGGAATCACCGTTCGGAAAGCCGTTGAAAGCTATTTATCGGAACATCACAAGCCGGTCACCGGACCGACCGCAAAAGAGCATTCAGGATTACACGAGTGAGCTTCATGCACAGAGGAAACGGCTTGAGATGCAGAGGCAGGGGGCGGGATCGTAATGCTGCCATTGCGGGGGGTTGCCGCCGGTCGCGGTCATTCCCTCTGCAGGGGGCATGGGCAAAAGTAGTGGAGCATCTCAAACGGTCCGCATCTACCGCCGCAGCGGGTAGAGGACCGAATATCAACGGGACCCGTTTCCCTTACGGCTATGGATCTCCTTTCGGCCATACGGATACTCCAGGTGTATCACCGGAACCGGGCAGTATCCATGACCAAGAACGAAAAATGAAAAAACCGAGAACGGTAAAAGCGCAGGTGGACAGCTCAAAATGCGCCGGGTGCGGCCTCTGCGCCGACAGCTGCGTCCGGGGCGCCATTACCCTGGACGGGGTCGCGATTATAAACAGGGATATCTGCACCGGGTGCGGCAAGTGTGTCGACGCGTGTCCGATCGGTGCTTTGTCGTTGAAGTAAATTTATACGAACGGAGGAAATGATTATGCGTGGCGGACAGGGACAAGGCGGAGGAAAGGGTAGCGGCCAGGGTGTTGGCCAGGGCAGAGGACAAGGCAGGGGACAGGGCGGCAAAGCACTCGGCGTAGGCGGCGAGTGCGTGTGTCCTGACTGCGGTGCCACTGCAACGCACGAGCGTGGAGCTCCATGCATGCAAAAGACATGCCCGCGATGCGGCAGCCCGATGACAAGGAAGTGACAGCCCCAATGATTCTGGTAATTGCCAGCGGCAAAGGGGGTACCGGTAAAACGACCATTTCGACAAATCTGGCGTTTGTTCTCGATGACGCCCAGTTCATTGACTGCGATGTTGAGGAGCCTAACGCGCACCTGTTCCTGAAACCGGAGATTCATGCGAAAAAAACGGTGGGGCTACCGGTTCCGATGGTCGATGAATCCCGCTGTACCGGGTGTGGCGAATGCGAGAAGGTCTGCGAATTCAACGCGATTATCGTCATTCAGAAAAAGGTCATGATCTTCCCGGAGCTGTGTCATGGCTGCGGGGCGTGCGAATATTTCTGCCCCGAAAAGGCAATCTCTGAAAAAATGCGCGATATAGGCATAATCGAGAAGGGCACCTCCGGCGGAATCGACTTTATTCACGGGATCTTAAACGTGGGGGAGCCCATGGCTCCACCGTTAATACGTGCCGTCAAAGCCTGCATCGACCCTAAACGCACCGTTATAATCGATGCTCCACCGGGGACCTCCTGCCCGGTCGTGGAAACGGTAAAAAACGCGGATTTTTGTATTCTGGTCACCGAGCCCACTCCCTTCGGACTCAATGACCTGAAACTCGCGGTGGAAATGGTCAGAAAGCTTGCCGTCCCCATGGGCGTCGTAATAAATTCATGCACCATCGGTGATAACGAGGTTAGCAAATATTGCAAAGAGGAGGGCATCCCGATATTGATGACGTTCCCATGGGACCGGCGCATAGCCGAGCAGTATTCGGCCGGAAGGCTCGTACTGCAGAATCTGCGCGAGTATCGGGAAAACTATATGACCCTTATTAATAATATAAAACTGGAGATCTCCCGCCATGAAACAGCTGACTGTAATTAGCGGCAAGGGGGGGACCGGTAAGACAAGCATCGCGGCTGCGCTTTCGGTGCTGGCGCAGTCGTCGGCGATCGCCGATTGTGATGTCGACGCGGCGGACCTTCATCTTTTACTTGAACCGGACACAGTGGACAGCGGGGATTTTTCGGGAGGGATGTTCGCGCGGATTGATTCTTCCAGGTGCACCCGTTGCGGACTCTGCGAACGGCTCTGCCGTTTCGATGCCATACACGATTTTACGGTAGATCCGATTTCCTGCGAGGGGTGCGGGTTTTGCGCGCGCGCCTGCCCTGATGAAGCCATAATCATGGAACCCAACCATTCGGGCAAATGGTTTATATCAAACACCAGGGCCGGCACGATGGCGCATGCACGGCTCGGCATAGCCGAGGAAAATTCCGGAAAGCTGGTAACGCTCGTCCGCAAGAACGCGCAAAACGCCGCCGAGAATGAAAACCGCGAGCTCGTCATCACGGATGGCCCGCCCGGCATCGGCTGCCCGGTCATAGCATCGATTACAGGCGCGGATTTCCTGCTTGTTGTCACCGAACCGACCATATCGGGAATTCACGATTTACGAAGGGTAGTCGAGGTGGCCAGGCACTTCAACGTACCGGTCCTCGTGTGCATCAACAAGTGCGACATCAATCCGTATAATACCTCAAAAATTGAAGAGTATTGTACCGAAAATGGCATCGAAGTCGTCGGGAAGATGCCCCACGACCCGGAAGTTACCAGGGCCATGATATTGCGAAAAACAATTGTCGAACACGATTGCGGGCACGTTACCGTTGAGGTGAATAAAATGTGGGAACGCATCCAGGAACGTCTTAATGCCTGACGGAATATCAGATCATATTAACCGGGTGCGCCGGAGGCTCGAGGATGTTACCGATCCGGGAACCAATATGAACGTGATGAGCATGGGAATTATCCGAAACCTGGCCATGACCGATGACGGAGTGCTAACCATGCAGCTTCGACCTTCGTCGACCGTATGCCCCCTGGTCGTGCCGCTGGCGTTCCGGATCAAGAAAGCAGTCGAGGAACTTGAGGGGATAAACATCGTGAAAATCACCGTGGTCGATCACCGCATGGCGGAGAGTGTGACCGCACTGCTCAACGAAGGAGACGGTCATAGTTGAGAGAGGATGACTATTACACGCTGCTGGGCATCGATAAAAATGCCTCCACGAAAGAAATAAAGACGGCGTTTCGAAAGCTTGCGCTGAAACACCACCCGGACAAAAATCCCGGAGACGGCGGGGCCGAACGCAAGTTCAAAGAAATATCAGCCGCCTACGAGGTCCTTTCCGATCCCTTAAAAAAAAGGACCTATGATTTCTCACTCACTCATGCGGGCTGGTACGACACCGGTCGGTTCGACGCTTGGGGTGATGCCGGGATGGGCCCATGCGGACGGGGCGGCGGGTGCTGCGGCAAGAGGGGTGGCTTCCGCCGCATGGCGGCCGCTGGAGCTGCCTGTGTGGTCGAGCTTAACCCCGAAGAGGCGCGCAC
Organism: Spirochaetota bacterium; assembly: GCA_041306625.1. Lineage (GTDB taxonomy): Bacteria > Spirochaetota > UBA4802 > UBA4802 > UBA5368 > MVZN01. Next base: position 4,322 of record JBFZEY010000400.1, read on the forward strand.
CGGCGTCGAAAGAGAATTTCTTATCAGGGGACCGTCAGGCTACGGTACGCTTTTGGTCTCCATCCCCCCGGGCGCGAAAAACGGGACGGTACTAATGGTCGCCAGCCCCGCGGAACCGTTGCACACGGGTATTTTCAGCATAAAAATAAAAATTGTTTGATTACGCCGGCGCCGGCAACAAGTATGGTCTCGACTCGAGAGCCATGGAAAATCAGGATATACCCGCCAACATGTGCCGCATGAACGACCCCGACGGCTCCGCGCTTGTCAAAGGGTTGTGCGGCGACACGATGGAGATGTACCTCGTCATCGAAGACGGCCGCGTTTCGCGGGCGAGCTTCCACACTGATGGCTGTTCCTCCTCCATAGCCTGCGGTTCGGCGGCCGCGCGGCTCGCCGGAGGAAGGACGCTCGACGAGACGCTGCGGATCTCTCCCGCCGACATTATAGACGACGTGGGAGACCTCCCGATTGCCAGCGCCCATTGTGCCATACTCGCGGTCATGGCGCTCCACAAGGCCCTCGCCGATTACCTGCTCAGATTCGAGCAGGATTAGCACATCAAACGAAAAACACGGTTATTGCGATGAGATCGAGCCTGGAATGCGTGCCCTGCCTGGTCAGGCAGATGATGGAATCGGTGCGCCACACCATCGACGATGACGACAAAAAAGAAAAGCTGATGCGCCGGTTTCTGTGCGATCTTTCGAATATGGATTTCGGACAGCCGCCGCCGGTGGTCGCGCAAAAAGTTCACCGCGCGCTCAGGCGCGCAAGCGGCGTCGACGACCCCTACCGCGAGGCCAAAGACCGCTTTACCGCAATGGCGCTGGACATACTGCCGTCCCTCGAAGAGCGGATGGCCGCTTTGGCGGACTCCTTCGGCGCGGCCGTACAACTGGCAATCGCCGGCAACGTAATTGACCTCGGCGTGAACGGTGATCTTACCGAAGCGGAGGCGCTCGAAGCGATGCGCACCGCGCTCGACGAGCCGGTGGCCGGGAACATATACGAATTCGAAAGCCTCGCTCGGTCCGCCCGGAGCATCCTCTACCTGGCGGATAACGCCGGCGAGATCGTCTTCGACCGCCCGCTCATAAGCGCCCTCCCCGCCGGCCGTGTCACCGTCGCCGTGCGCGGCGCGCCGGTCATAAATGACGCGGTCACGCGTGACGCGGTCGCCGCGGGAATACCTGACATCGCCCGGCTGATCGACAACGGGTCGGACGCGCCGGGCACGATACTTCGGGATTGCGGGACCGGGTTCACGAAGGCGTTCCGAAACGCCGATGTAATCATTTCAAAGGGACAGGGAAATTACGAGACACTGTGCGACGAGGAAGCCCCGCTCTTTTTCCTCTTCAAGGTGAAGTGCCCAACCGTCGCGCGCCACTGCGGGCTCGCCATCGGCACCCACGCCCTGCTTCGCGGCAGCCGTTGGCCGTAACTCCCCTGCGGAAGTCGATCTCTATGCGGAGATAAAGCGTTCGGTGAAAGCACAAACGACACTTCGCAGGCGATCATCCGGATACATGAATGCCGACGTGCAGATCCTAGCGGGAACGCCGCCTGATCGAATCGAAGGCGTATCCCACGGGACTCACGCGCATGGCCGAGCCGTTACCCGGCTGTTGTCCGTTCCCGCGTTATGTGAAGACGCCCACTTTTTGAACGATCCGCCGCACCAGGCATGCGGATAGAGGGCGTGGTACTCCCGGAGCTTCGAGGCGTACGGAGCGCCCGATAGGATGGCGTCCGCCATCGCGACCGTGAGCTCCGTATCGTCCGTAAAACGACACGCCCGGCCGAAAAGCGGAAAGACCGTCCGTTTGATGGTGCGGTGCTTGTAGATTGAACCGACGATGTAGCCGTTTATCGGCATCGCCCTCTTCGAAAAGTCCGCCTCTCTCCGACCAAAAGCCCCCGGGCAGGGGGCTTGAAAGTTGAGCCGCGGATTCCCTCCCCGCGCCCGGCACGCGCGGCAGGCCGCGGCACCACGGGGCGCTGCCCGACGGAAAGACGATAGAACAGCCCCGGGGGCGCAGTATCACAGAATTTACCGCTCGAATACCTTCACTCCACCGACCATGGTCATTAAAACCTTTATGCCGCGCAGGCTGGCGGGGTCGCGCCGCGGATCATCCGAAAGGATGATCATATCGGCGTATTTACCGGGCTCGATGGAGCCGAGGTCTTTCTCCAGGAAATTCTGCCAGGCCGCGTCGATGGTGATGGCGCGAAGCGCGGTCAGCGCATCGATGCGCTCTTCCGGGCCAAGGATTTTCCCGCCGGCCGTCTGACGGTTGACGGCGCTCCAGGCAAGCAGCCAGGGATCCATGGGAACGACCGGCGTATCGAGATGGATGGTAAAACGCACTCCCTTTTTTAAAGCGGTCCGCGTCGGGCTGATACGGGCTGCTCGTTCCGGGCCCAGAAAAATTTCGCGATGGCGGTCGCCCCAGTAATAGACATGGGCCGGGAAAAACGAGGGGGTCATGCCAAGCTTCCCGGCGCGGTCGAGCTGATCCGGGCGCATCGTCTGGGCGTGGACAAAAACCGCGCGCGGGTCAGCCGCCCGGTGGGCTTTCTGTGCGGCGGCGAAGGCGTCGATAAAGACATCCATGGCCGCGTCGCCGTTGGTGTGGACCGCTATCTGCCTGCCGGCCGCATGGTAGCGCATAACCGTCTCGCGGAAATGCTTCTCATCGAGCGCGAGGTAGCCCCGGAAGCCTTCCACGGACGGGCGGTAATAGGGTTTGGACAGGCAGGCGGTAAAGGCCTGGATCGAGCCGTCCAGCACCAGTTTGAACGCGCCCCAGTGGAGGCGCGGCGTGTTTTTGGAGATCGGAAGAGCGT
>JBFZEY010000401.1:0-2732 GCA_041306625.1 Spirochaetota bacterium
CACCAGCTTCTTGCAGTCCTTCATTCCCGAATCGAGATACAGCGCCCCGATGACCGCCTCGAGCGAGTTGGCAAGGATCGAAGGCCTGGTCCGCCCGCCGCTGATTTCCTCCCCCCTGCCCATCAGAAGGAAGCTTCCCAGGTTTAAATCGCGCGAGACCTTGAATAGCGTCGCCTCGGAAACCACGGCGGACTTGATCTTTGCCAGGTCACCCTCGGGATATTTTTCGAATCGCTTGAAGAGATACTCGTTAACGACCAGTGCGAGTACGGAATCCCCCAAATACTCGAGGCGCTCGTTGTCCCTCGCACCGGGTCCCGCTTCGTTTAGATACGAACGGTGGGTAAGCGCCCGGTTCAACAGGCTTTTGTTTCGGAATTTTATTTTTAGAATGCTCTGGAGCTTGTTGATCTGTCGCAGGCGGTTTTTCTTTTTGTCGTCGGTGTGTTTATCATCCTCGATCATGCGCGACCAGTTGAGCCTGCCTGGATTTTCCCGGGCTACTTGAGCTTGGAATCGATATATTTTACCGCGTCGCCGACCGTAATGATCTTCTCCGCGTCCTCGTCCGGAATTTCTATGCCGAACTCCTCTTCAAGGGCCATCACCAGCTCGACGGTATCAAGCGAATCCGCTCCGAGATCATCGACGAACGACGCGTCATCGGTCACCTCGGACTCGTCAACGCCAAGCTGATCAACGATGATTTTGCGTACCTTTTCGAAATCAACCGCCATAACAGCCCCTCCTGAATCCGACCCTCCCTCGTTCGAGCATCTTCACGAACAAGGCCAGAGAGAACATGATTGAAAACCAGACAGCCGCGGATCTAACCGGCCCCGCACGACGGCGGATTGTCCGCAATTATAGACACCGAACGATGTCTGTCAAGCTATAATCTCCGGGCGACGGCCGGCGGCATTTCCCACGGATCGCTACCGATCAGAAAACCATACGGCACACCCGAACGCGGAGGCGTTATTTCTTTTTATCCTTAACTTTCACTCTTGGCTCGACAACCAGGGTGTCCTTGTAGTGACCGCACTCGGGACATACCCTGTGAGGGGCGACATAGGCACCGCAACGCGGGCACGGCCTCAAATTAGGAACGCCGATCGCATCGTGCGATCTCCTCATGCGTGTTTTAGACTTGGATTTTCTTCTCTTTGGAACAGCCACGGTTCAACTCCATAGTACATTATTATTAAAAACCGACGCCACCAGCGCTCTCCTGGAGGGATATCACAGTCGGAAAGTTAGTCGTCTTTACAATCGCCGCCCGGTAATGTCAACACCAAAATCCGGGGAAGTGGGCAAATTTACACCGTTATTCCTGCCGCCGAGCGGCCGGATCAGCCCTTCTTCACTTCAATGAGGCCAAGGAGCATCAGCCGCTCCCGCGCCTTACGGGCGAACGGGGACTTCGGGAACAGCGTCATCAGCCGGTTGAAGCTTTCCCTCGACTTGAAAAGATCGCCTTCCATCTGGTACAGCCTTCCCGCATCGTACAGAATCTGATCGGCAACCGCACTGTCGGCGTAATCCTTCACGAGACGCTCGTATACCGCTATGGCTTCCTTGTTCCGGCCCGTCGCCTCGTACGAGCGTGCAGCCTGCTGAAGGCCGAGCGGCGCGAAAAATGAGCGCGGAGACCGATCGGCGAATGCAAGGTATGACGAGAGAGCCTTGTCGTACATTCGCGCGTCATAATAGAGGCCCGCGGCCACATAATAGCCGTTTCGATGAACGTAGCCCCAGTATGATGAGTCCGACGCGGCAATGATTTCGGAGGCTGTTTTTTCGAGTGCGGCCGTTCGCTCCGCCCCGCCCGCGACCTGGAGGCTGCGGTAGTCGTCCAGTATTTTCTCGAAGCGCGCCAGCTCGTCCGCCTCGCGGTTTTCATAATACAGGTAACCCGCCGAAAAGAGCAGTACCGCGGCGAGCAGACCGATTGCGCAGTACACCACCAGCCGCAGGTTCTCCTTCGCGTACTCCTTCGCGGCCATAAGGGCCCGCTCGACGACGTTTCTGCGTATCTCTATGTCCCTGGTCTCCATATGGCTTCGTATTATCCCTGTTTCATTCTGATCATATCGCCGATCGTAACCCTTGCCGGGGCGGAGTTGTTGAGGATCTTGCTGAGCTCCTCTTTCTCGCTCATAACCTCGAAGTGCTTCATGCTGAGCGAGAGCCGTTTTTTATCCACATCGACCCCCAGCACCACGGCGCTGACCTGGTCGCCCACTTTAAATTTCTCTTCCAGGTTTTCGATCTTCCTGCGCGAAACCTCGGAGATATGAACCAGCCCTTCCAGGTCTTCGCTCAACCGTACGAAAAGACCGAAGGGCACGACCCCCGAAACCACGCCCGAGACCTTGCTGCGCGGCGGAAACTTCTCCTTGACCGCCTGCCAGGGGGAACGGGTGAGCTGTTTGATGCCGCAGGAGATCCTCATTTCCTTTTTCTTAATTTCGAGTATCTTAACCTCGACCTCGTCGCCCGCCTTGAAGAGCTGCGCGGGGTCTTTCACGTTGTCTTCCCAGCTCATGTCCGAAAGATGGACCAGTCCGTCTATGCCCTCTTCAATTTCAACGAAGATGCCGAAACTAACGACCTTGCGTACCGGGGCCTTCAGCATCGTACCGACCGGAAAGCGCTCGTCGATGGCGTCCCACGGATTGTCCGCAAGCTGTTTCATGCCCAGCACCAGTCTGCGCTCCTCGCCGTCGATC
>JBFZEY010000402.1:0-3047 GCA_041306625.1 Spirochaetota bacterium
CGGGCGGGCGCGCTGTTCGGTCGCCGGTAGCAGGCCTCGCAGTGCCCCGTTTCACCGCTTCTGGTTGATCGCCGCCGACCCTGTAATCCTTCGCGCGATTTCCCCCAGCAGGTGACCGGCATCGGGTGCGGCGGAGGACGAGAGGGGCTCCCCGATCCACAGCCTGACACCCGTCTGTTCTCCGTGCGCTTTAACCGGATACGCCGATACGGGAAAAAACAGCAGGGGCTCCCGCGTATCGAGAAGCGACTGGAGCAGGAAGGCCGCGTCGTCGCTATACGAAGTAATGATTGTTTCTCCCGGTTCCCCCGGCGGTGAAAGCAGAAGAACGGGAATCCCGTGGGAGACCATGAATGATAGATACGACGCCAGTACCTCGCGGCGGAGAGGGTCTCCGGTCATCGTGTAACCGGCTGAAAAGCCGCCGCAACGGCGGAGTACCCCGTCCATAAACGGCCCGCGGGCCGGCGCCTCGTCGGTCCAGAACCTCGGTGGCGGCATTCCGCGACGCCGCATCGCGAGTACCGCCTGCTGGACCATCGCGCGGTGCTCGAAGGGCATGACGTATACCGGCGTAAAACCCGCCGCCTCCCGGGAGCGCCGTATGCCGACTCCTTCGGTGCGAAGCACGGGGACGGGAAGGCCGCGCGCTCCGGTGAATCGGGAAATTAACAAGAGCACATTCAGCAGATAAAACGCGAGCATGGCGAACATCCTGCTGTACCTGTCGGCGATATGATCGAATACGGCGGACGCTTTTTCCATGGCCGCGGTCCGGGCATTGACAGTATCGCCGCCGACCTCCGGAACCCCGGCCTTTTCGATTTTACGGGCCAGGTCATCGAGTACGGGCTTTTTAAACAATGTTCCGGCCTGGTGCCGGACGTCCCTGCCGCTGAGCAGCGGCTGGATGCCGGCGCGTGTATAAAGCTCTTCGAAGCGGCGCGGGTCCTTGATGGTCTCCACGAGCAGTGAAGGATCTTTGCGGTTGAGCAGTACCTCGTACAACGATCGGTACAGGGGTATGGCGACGCCCAGGCGCTCGGCGATTTCCATAAGCGGCTCGATCGCGTAGGCGCCTTCGGCGAGATAGTGTAGTCGCTGAGTCATGCGTTCCATGACGCGGCCGGGCCGGAAATATAAAAGGATCCGGTCGAAGAGACCGAGGGGTTCTCCTCCCTTGATTATACGCCCGGCGATATCGCTTCCGAACCGGCGATTGCGGCTGTGAGGGCTCAGCGCGGTCGCGACGAGGTCACCGAGCCCGGATATGTCGAGAATGGTTTCCGCGCGCGCCCCGAGTGAGGTACCCACGCGGAGCATCTCCTTCATGGATTCGGCGATGAGCGCGCCGGCGAGGTTATCACCACAGTTCGGCAGCACGCTGATCATGCCGGCCGCGATCGCCGCCGGATTTTTAAGGGTGCCTCCCAGCTCAACTCCGCGGATATCGTCCGTTTCCCGGCACTGGAGGAACGAACAGGATAGTAGACGCGTGAAGACGCGGCGCGTTTCTTCGTTCGCGCTTCCGATGCTTATACAACTGTGGAAGCGCGTCGTCACTTCCTCGGCGTGCGTGGGGCCTGAGATCGCGGCGATCCTGCTTTCGACGCGCGGAATGGCGAGGGCTATGGTCTCCGATATCGTGAGCGTCTCATCATGGACTCTGCAGAAGCCTTTTGAAAGGAAGCCAACATGGGCATCCGCCATTATGTACGCGGCGGACCTGCGGCAGGTTTCGTACACCGCCTTCGACGGCGTGGCGATGATAACAACGCGCGCATCCTGGAAACACTCCCGCAGGCTGTAGGTGGCGCTCAGGTTCGATGGCAGTACCACACCTGGAAGGTAGAGTGTGTTTACAGAGCGTTTATTTATGGAATGCGCAACCGATTTTTCGTACGCCCACAGCCGAATACGAAGGCCCGGATGATTTTCCGCGATCAGGGCGGCTACGGCGGTACCCCACGCGCCGGCGCCGATTACAGAGATGACTCCGAGCGATTCGATCTTTCCGACTGTCTGCATGAGCGCTCCATTAATAATCTGTGGCCACCTGTCTTGAATGCCAGTGGCATACGTGAAGTCTGCACATAAAAGCCGGATCACGCAAACAATTTTCTGTATATATCGTGCAGTCGGTCGCGAAGTCTGAAATTTCTCGTTGACATGGAAGTGTCACGGTAAAAGATCACCTGACATTCCGGTCGGGATGTTCGTTTCGTGTACCGCGAAACCCGGTTTATCTTTCTGCCTTTGCCGGCGGCGAGAGGCGGCCGGGCCCGATATTCTGAATACGGAGGGACCGATGGACTTGAAAAAAGCATATAAAACCATAATGGACGACCACTTCCCCGACACCATGACCATCCGTTTCGGCGAGCAGACGCTGGAGTACAGGAAACGCGCGTGGAAGCTCGAGGACGGTGGTGCGCTCGTGGAAAAGGGCCTGCGCTACGGCGAGAACCCCGGGCAGGAGGCCGCCATGTACGAACTGGTCAACGGCAACCTGGCGCTGGGGGAATGCACCTACATCGCACCCGGCAACGCACTCGCGAGCGGTATAGACGAATCCATGATGATCCAGCCGGGCAAGCACCCCGGCAAGATAAACCTCACCGACATCGACAACTCGCTCAACATATTGAAATACCTCTCCGATAAACCCGCCGCGGTTATCGTCAAGCATAATAATCCCTGCGGTGTCGCCTACGGTGCCACACTCTCCGGGGCGTTCGGCCGGGCATTCCGGGCCGACCGTATCGCGGCCTTCGGCGGGTGTGCGGCGCTCAACCGGACGCTCGACCGGGACACGGCCGAGCTGATCGCGCGTGAATACATGGAGGTCGTGGTGGCGCCCGATTACGCCGAGGGGGCCGTGGAAATTTTAAGGAAGCGCAGGAACCTGCGCATCATCCGGATAGACCGCATGGACAAGCTCGAAAAATTCAGGACCATGCGCTTCGTCGATTTCAAGTCGCTGATCGACGGCGGCATTATCGTGCAGCAGTCGCCGCTGAATATCGTCAAAACAAGGGATGACCTCA
>JBFZEY010000403.1:0-5398 GCA_041306625.1 Spirochaetota bacterium
ATGCGTGCGCCATCATTGCCGCGGCCTGTTCGTGCCGTACGTCGATGGTGCGGATGGAATACTCGGTAAAACCGTCAAGCATGGATTCTATGTGCCCGCCGGATATGCCGAACACGGTGTCGATCTTTTCCACTTCCTTTAAATATTTCGCGACCAGGTGGCCGGCTTTGATATCTGCCATAACACTTCTCCTCGTTCTTTATTTCGTTTGGCGCGCGCGGCGCCGGTAAATCCCCTTCATTTCATAACCAGCTTTATGCCGTCGGTGAACCACTGGATATAATAGGCCATACCCTCGACCTTCAACTTCCCTTCGGCGGCCGCCCTGAACGACTCCTCGTCGCTTCCGGAAGCCATCACACGGAAGGCCGTCGAGGCGTCCGACCATACAAGCGCCGCATCGGCCGGATAACCGCCGCCCGTACGGGTGGAGAGGGTTCCCCTGTCGAAGATGAAGAGCCTTCCTCGTTTGCCGTCCGCGGTCTTGATGAGGATTTTGAGCCTGACCATGCCGATGTGGCTGCGGTAGTCCTTGTTTACCCGTACGGCCCTTTTAAGTTTGCGATACAGGATGAAGAGCAGAAGTGAGAGCTTCATCGATACCTCCCCTGAATGAATCTGTATATTAGTCCACCGCTATTATGCGAGCGTCATAATCGATTTTCAGGCATAGCGGTTCTTCACCCACGCCCCCATGCGTTCCATTGCCTCGCCGCAGGGAAACGTGCTATGCCGTCCGGGCTTCGTTCGCGCGAGCGAGTTGTCCGCATATTTTAAACGCGCCGCTGAATGACAACGCCGTATTGAATCCGATACCGGCATATCATGACCCCATCCGCGTCCGGTGATCATAAGAACCTGGCCCTGGTAAAACGCTCCCACAGCGTGTCGGCCCTGCACGCGTCAACCATCGAACCGGCTAAAAGGTATACGGCCGCGAGAAGGACCACCGCTGCAACAACAAGCACTGCCTTCTTCATGTCTTTACATCCTCCGATGGAGCGAAACCCCCGTCTTCTCGGTACACCGCCGCTGTCCGGGTCCGAACCTCCGTACGGAGTATTCTACAGTCGAGCCCATTAATCCAGCATTAAACCGCTCGCCGGACGTGAATATTCCCCGCGTCCATACCGGCGACCCCTGTGTCGCCGGTATTTGTCTTGCCACTTTCGGGAGTATGTACTACACCTGCACGTGCATTTGTATGCACGCAGATCATTACGAATACCGGAGACCCCGTATGGAAATCATAAAGATCATGCCCTGCCTCGACATGAAGGAAGGACGCGTCGTAAAGGGCATCAACTTCGTCAACATCCGCGACGCTGGCGATCCCGTTGAGAACGCGCGCTTCTACCAGGACGAGGGGGCCGACGAGCTCGCCATGCTCGACATCGCCGCGACGCTCGAAAACCGCAAGACGCGCCTTGAATGGGTGCGCCAGGTTTCCGCGGTGATAAGCATTCCGCTCACCATGGGCGGAGGCATCAATTCAATCGAGGATATAGAGCTTGTGCTCGAGGCGGGAGCGGGCAAGGTTTCCATGAACAGCGCCGCGGTAAATGACCCGGAACTGGTCAGTACGGCCGAGAAGAAATTCGGCTCTTTACGCGTCACCGTGGCGATCGACGCCCGGCGCAACGCCGCCATGCCGTCGGGCTTCGAGCTGGTGGTTTCCGGCGGCACCAAACCGGTCGGTAAAGACGCGATCGAATGGGCGCGCCGATGCCGCGACCTCGGCGCGGGAACGCTGCTTCCCACCATCATGGACGGCGACGGCACGCTGAAAGGATACGACCTGGAGTTCACGAAGGCGGTGGCCGAGTCCTCCGGGCTGCCCACGGTCGCCTCGGGCGGCGCGGGAACGCTCGAGCATTTTTACGAGGGTGTCACGAAGGGCGGCGCGAGTACGCTTCTTGCAGCCTCGGTGTTCCATTTCCGTACCTTCAGCATACGGCAGGTGAAAGAGTATCTTAACAAGAAGGGGCTTTCGGTAAACCTTTAATCCGTTGCCGATAATTCAAGGCGACGATCATGACCGTCGCCTTGAAACCATCGTGTTGCCTTAAAAATCAATTGACAGCTTTATAGCTTATATGAACATGTTTCATATAATGAACATTGTTCATATAAGTCGCCTGAAAACATGAATGTGGTGAATTAAAGAGTGATCGGCTTCCGCTACGCATTTTTAAATCCTGAATTCACGGCATTAGGAAAATAAATATAATGGAAGTGATTTCAATGAAAGCGATACGCGTAAGCAAAACCGGGCCCTCAAGCGTCCTCGAATATGTCGATGTTCCCACGCCCGAAGCCGGCCCCGGCGAGGTACTGGTGCGCACGGAATCGATCTCGGTCAATTACGCCGACGTGCGCATGCGCCAGGGCCTTTATCCCGAAATGCCTCCCCTGCCATTCACTCCCGGCACCGAGGCCAGCGGCACCGTGGAGGCCGTCGGAAGCCAGATAACGAACCTTGCGCCCGGGCAGAAGGTCATCGTGATGGGCGGCGAATGCTACGCCGAGTACGTCAAGGCCGGGCCGTTCTCCGTGGTGCCCGTGCCCGAGGGAGTTGACATGGACGCGGCGGCCGTGTTCCCGACAACCTATCTCACGTCGCACCTTATGCTGCACCACTTCGGCCGTGTCGAATCCGGACAGACGGTACTGCTCTATCCTGCCGCAGGCGGCATCGGCACCGCGATGGGACAGCTGGCCAAGCTCTCCGGCATCGAGGTGATCGGCCTGGCCGACAGCCCCGAAAAGGCCGCGTACGCTAAAAGCCAGGGTATTTCCCATATCATTGACTACAAAAAGGAAGACGTACCGGCACGGGTAATGGAGCTCACCGGCGGCAGGGGTGTCCGGCTCATCATGGATCATGTGGCCGGGCCGAAGTTCAGCGACAATTTCGATATGCTCGCCCCGCTGGGGCAGGTCATCTGGTTCGGCAGCATCGGCGGCGACCTGCCCGCCGACATGGCACAGCGCTTCAACCGCCACTTCATGAAGGGAATCTCGATGCGGAGTTTCCACCTCGGCAGTACCGCCAGGGCCGATCCGATGGCAGTATTCAACGCGCTGGCTGCGCTCCTCCGCTTCCTCAAGGAGGGAACGATACGGCCCGTCATCCACCGCTCGTTTCCTCTCGCCGAGGCCTCGAAGGCGCACGAGCTGCTCGAGAGCGGCACGGTGACGGGCAAGCTTGTGCTCCGGCCCTGACGGGCGCGCACGGCGCGGGAATGCGGATTGACAAAAACCCGCGCCGTGCGATCATCCAACCCGCCGTAAAAAAACGAGATCCTTTCAGGCCTCGCCCCTGTCTAAATGAAGAGAAACCTGTCGACAACCCAACGGGACGACGGAACGCTGGTTCGCGAAACGCTGGCGGGAGACCGCCGCGCCTACGACCTGCTGGTGCTTCGCCATGGCGACATGCTCTACAACCTGTGTTTCCGTATGCTCGGCGATTACGACGAGGCCTCCGATTGCGCGCAGGACGCCTTCATCCGCGCGTACCGTGCACTGGAAAGCTTCAGGGGCGATGCGGCGTTCACGACCTGGCTGTACCGCATCGCGGTGAACACCTGCAGGAATCGCCTCGCCTCCGCCGATTACCGAAGGTCGAGAAAGGCCGTGCGCCTGGAGGGAACCGGCGCCGACGACGCGCTGCTGCCGGAGAACGGGAGGGCGTCATTCTCCAATCCGACAGAGCGCTTCGAGCGGGGCGAGCGCGAGGCGCTCATTCAGCGCGCGCTCGACGCTCTGCCGCCGGACGAAAAGGCCGTGGCGGTCCTCTGCGATATCGAAGGCAGGAGCTACGAGGAGACCGCCGCGCTCACGGGGGTGCCCCTGGGAACCGTCAAGTCGAGGCTGGCACGTGCGCGGCGCAGGCTGCGCTCGAAACTGGAGGGAGTGGTATAGCATGAAATGCCGCGGCGTACAGAAGAGCCTGTCCGAATACGTCGACGGCAGGCTTTCAGCCGGGTCCGCGCGCTCGATCGAGGAGCACTGCGCCTCGTGCGACGCCTGCGCGAACGAGCTGGCCTTTCTCAGGGCGTACCGAAAAAGAATGTCTTCGCTCCCGGGAAAGACCGCACCCGCCGATTTCCTCGAGAAGTTCAACCGCCGGCTTGATGTCCCGGAGGCGCGACGCGGCATCGTACGGACGCTCTTCTCTCCGGCGCGCATAAAACTGCCGCTCGAGGCGGCGGGGCTCCTCGCCGCCGCGGCGCTGGTGTTCATTATCCTCATTCCCGACGAGACCCGGAAAGCCGATCTCGTTAGCCATTCCCCGGAGCGCGTCGCCGTCACGGAGAGCGCAGATTTGGCCATGCACGGTATCGATGAGCACGTCCGCCCGCCGGCAAAGCGGCGCGTCCATCAAACGGCATCGCGCGACAAGACAGCCGGGCAGGCCCGGGTGTATGTTATCGCGTTCACTCTCCGCAGCGCCTCCGCTCCCGCGCTCGCCATGAACGGAGCACCGCACGGGCGCGCCCGCGAATACGAGGAGATGAAGGCGGCCGACGCCTACGTCAGCAAGGCGAAGGTCGCCGCCGCGCGGCAGATGCCGCCGGCGGAGGAAAAAAAAGAGACAGCCGTCCGCTTGACCGATGATGGACCGCATACCGATATCAGGAATGCCATCCGGCGTTCTGGCGCGACGATCATAGAGGAAAAATGCGACGCGGCCACCGGTCGCTGTTCGTCCATCACGTTCGAGATCCGGCACGAGGCCCATACGTCGCTTTTGAATGAACTGAAAAGCTTCGGCGATGCCCGGCCTGAGCGGCCAGCGCCGAAAACCGGGGCCGGTACAATGCGGATACAGCTTCGTTTTTCCGGGGAGTGAGATGTACGGCTGTATGCGGATATGTCATTGCGCGAAGTGGTCATACCCCTTTCCGATATCGATTCTCTCACCGTCTTTTATCAGGAACGCCCCCTCCTCCCGGGACAGTATCTCCCCCACAACACTGAAATCCGAAAACTCCTGCTGCAGGCGCGAAAGCCTCGCCGGCGGAATCGAAAAAACCAGCTCGAAATCCTCGCCGCCATAGAGCGCGTAGTCGCAGGGGTCTTTGCCGACGGCCCCGGCGGAGGCGATCACCTCCGGCGAAAGCGGTATTTTTCCGCAGTCGATGCGCGCGCCGACACCGCTCGCCTCGCAGATATGGCGCACCTCGCTCCCAAGCCCGTCGCTCACATCGATCATCGCGTTCGCGTAGCGCGCAATAATGCCACCTTCCGCGGCAAGACGGCACTCGGGCTCGAGAAACTCGACGGTGTGTCCGGCCTTCCCGGCGAGCAGGAGCTCGAGCCCCGCCTGGTTGCCGCCGAGCGTACCGGTAACGCAGATCAGGTCACCCGCCTTCGCGTCCGAACGCAGGCA
>JBFZEY010000404.1:0-2974 GCA_041306625.1 Spirochaetota bacterium
CGGGCCGCCCGGGAATGTACCCGTCGCGGATTTTTACGACTACCGCCCTGAAATTGGATCCCCTGCCCGACGCCAGGAATGAGACCACTTTTTTCTTCATTAGATTGCCGGCCTCTTATTAAACTCGTTGTAAATCCGGTGAATCTCGGGCTTACCCCGTCGCATTAACCGGTTATATGGCAAGTCGGTTATATCATCATTTGCCTTAGAACCTCATCGTCCACCGGGACGCCCGTCATCACTGCATCTCCGGGGCTCCCTCTCCTTAGCAGCCTGATCCGGTCTTTCCCCTCCGCGGGCCTGCCGTACCTGGCGGCGACCGAGGCCAGGAGCCTGACATCACCCTCGCCGACCGAACCACGCGCGAATACCACCGGCCCATTGAAATCGGGGAGCAGCATCAGGTCCGCGCCAGAGGCGTATTTCTCGAGCTCGGTATTCTCCGTCTCGTTCCGCCCGACGATGAACTTGAGGCCTTCCCCGGCTCGAAAATGCCGGCCGACCGAGAGCAGATACATGTCTACCATGTCGAAATCCGGGACATGGTCGAGTAAATCGCGCACCCTTCGCGCTATCTGGGGGTCGGTAAAAAGGCACCCTCCCGCCGGGGAGGCGTACTCGGCGATACCCATGGTCCGGGCAAGTTCCATCTGCGCCGAGCGGCCGCGGCCGCTGATCCCGAGCAGGCGCTCGCGGTCCACGAGGCCCTCGCGCTCGACGCCTGTGGGCGGCAGGAGCCGCGCCGAGAGAGGCCGCAGCAGCCGGTCCTTGAGCCCCGATTCGATCTCAATATGCCGGAGCATGTGTTTCATCTGCGACATCGGCCGCTGTCCCACGACCTCTCCGGTGGCCACGAAGGAAGCGCCCTCGGACGCCATAAGCTCGCCTGCCTTTCGCAGAAAGTATATTTTGCAATCGATGCACGGATTGCTTCGCTTGCCATACCCGTGCGGGGGGTTTTTAACCATCTCCATGTACTCACGACCGCAGCGGAAAAAGCGGAGCGGGATTCCGTTGTCACGCGCGATTCTCGCGGGACGGTCCTCCTCCGGGCTGAAATCGGGGGCGCGGAAGGGCAGGATGAACATGATTCCGCTCATCTCGACGCCCTGCTCCATCAGGAGCCTTCCCGCGAGCAGGCTGTCGAGCCCCCCCGAATAAAGGAGGATGCCCCTGGCGCCCATACTCAGATCTCTCCGTGCTCGATGAGCTGTATTAACACCGTCTCGCCGGCGCTCAGGTTGCCGGTTTCCTCCGGAATTATGATGAGGCAGTTAGCATCGCTCATGGACCGGAGTATTCCGGACCCCTGGGGACCTGTGGTCGAAACGCTGAAGCCCCCCTCACTCACGCTGAATAAACCGCGGATAAAGTGCGTACGCCCCGTCTTTTTTTTGATGTCTTCGGAGAGGACCGCGTGCACCAGCGGCTTTTCGATGCGACGCGCCCCCATCATTCGAAGCAGGGCGGGGCGCACGAACTGGATGAATGACACCATCGTTGAAACGGGGTTCCCCGGCAGGCCGAAGAAAAGGGTCGCCCCTTTTTTGCCGAAGACACAGGGTTTGCCGGGTTTCATGCGTATCGTTTCGATCATAATTCCGACGCCCAGTTCCTCGAGGGCCTCGGTTACGAAATCGTACCGCCCCATCGAGACGCCACCCGTTGTGATCACCACGTCAGCCTCAAGCGCCTCCCGAAGTATCGATACAGTTGCCGCCTTAGTGTCCGGGGCGATCCCAAGGTAAAGAGGGTCTCCGCCGTACCTTCGGACTTCCGAACGCAGCGTATAGGCGTTGCTGTTGCGTATCTGGCCGCTTTTTAATTCCGGGCCAAGGTCGACGATTTCATCACCCGTAGAGAGTATCGCGACCCGGGGCCTTCGCGATACGGGAACGAATCTATAGTTGAGCGAGGCAAGCATGCCGGTTTCGGCCGAGCGAATCAGCGCTCCTTTTGACAGAACGACCGCACCGCGGGAAACATCCTCCCCGGCGCGCCGTATATTCTCTCCCTTCAGGACTTCCCGGAAAACGAGGACCTCTCCCCCCGCCTCGGCGGTATCCTCGAACTGGATGACGGCGTCCGCACCGCTCGGCAGCGGCGCTCCGGTCATTATCCGCACCGCGCAACCCGCCTTCACCACGGGCATGTCGCCCGTAACGCCGGCCTTTATCTCGCCGCGCACGGGAAACCGTACCGCACGCTCTTTCGTCGCGCCGCGGGCGTCCGCGGCAATAAGCGCGTACCCGTCCATGGCCGAGTTATCCACCGACGGAATGTCCACCGATGCGACAACATCTTGCGCCAGGACCCGCCCGGAGGCGTCCAATAGCGGGACCATCTCCGAGGGAAGGACCTGCGCCTCCGCAAGAATCATTCCGAGCGCCTCCTCGACCGGGACCATGGATGCCCTGCGCTCCATCAGGTTTTCCATTCCCTTACCAGGGGACGGCGCGATCCGACCCTCCAGCCACCGAGCAGTTTCTCAAGCTTCGACCTCAACATTTCCAGCGTTTCTTTTTCGACCCTGCCCACCCTGTATTTCGAGAGGTTTGTCTCGCGCACAACCTCGCATACCCGCATGTCGGCGAGACCCCGCAGGGTAATCACGTCGCGGTTCTTCTCGGGCAGCGCAAGTATCGCATCCCTGAGTGTCGAGATCACCTCGCCCTCCACATAGGCGCTTTCAACATCGCGGTAAAACTGGTCGTTAAGGCAGACCTCCTCAAGCACCATATCTTCGAAACGCGCATCATTCTTGTTTTTTTTACGCAGATGATCGTACGCGATATTTCGCGCCATCTTGAACAGATACCACTTCGACTCCGGTGTTCGGGGGTCGAGCTCGATGCGCCGCTCGAAAACACGCAGGAACAGGTCGTGCAGGAGTTCTTCCGCCGCATGCTCGTCTTTGACGATGAAGAAGATATACGTCGAGAGCTTACGGGCAAAGGCGGCATAGCACCGAGTG
>JBFZEY010000405.1:0-7698 GCA_041306625.1 Spirochaetota bacterium
CGACGTCTCGCCGCCCGACTGCCTGCGGCGTTCGATGTTCGTGGCGAGAAACCAGATGAAGCGGATGTTGCGCGTCATCAGAATGACCGTTGAGGAGGTTTTCTCCGTGTGGGTCATGAGCCTGCTCCACGCCTTCATATCGTCTTTCGGCACCTCGTAAACCAGATAGCCCCCGTATGCCTCGAGGAAATCGAAATTGACGATATCGTCCATGTTGTCGACGAAAACGATGATGGTGCCGTCCTTGGTCATGACGCGGACCTCCCGGGAGATGGATACGGTAGCCGGAAACCGGTAGTGAGGCAGGATTGCGATCTCCTCATTCGGATCCTAAAATCCGGCGGAGGGACGTGTCAACCATTATGTTAAAATAATATAATATAACTATGTATTATTGTATATTGTCGGCCCGCGGTAAATCGTGGAGAGAGCCGGGTTTCCCACGGCCGTGCGGCAATTCAAACTTAAGCGCCAACCATTTTCTTCGCGGTCTCGACGGCCTCCTTGAGCGCCTGCGGTAATCCAGCCGGAGATTTACCGCCCGCCTGGGCTATATCTTTTCTTCCGCCACCGCCACCGTCTACCAGCGGTGCGCTCTTTTTGATGATGGCCCCGCAGTCGATACCCTTTGCGACAGCCGTCGAAGTGGCGGCACACAGGAGAATCGCCTTCCCCTCGTGCTCCGACCCAAGACACACGACCGAATTCCGCATCTTTGAACGGACCAGATCGGCGAGCCTTCGCAACTCGTCGACATCCGCTCCGTCCGGTTGAAACGGGATTACATCAATTCCTTTAACTGCAATAGCGTGCGCCAGGATGTCATCAATGTTCGAAGCGTGACGCTCGGTCTTCATCTTCTCCAGCTGCTTTTCGAGTGCGCGGGCGCGCTCCATCGTATCTCGCACCCTTCTGGCAAGCTCCTGCTCGGTCGCATTTAGCTCCGAGGCGATCGTCGAGAGTATCTCCTGCTGCGCGCCAAAACGGTCGAGGACCCCCCGAAGTGTGACGGCCTCGATGCGCCGCATCCCCGCGCCGGGCGAGGCCTCCCGGAGTATCTTGAAGACGCCGAGCTTCCCGGTATTGTCGGCGTGCGTACCGCCGCAGAGTTCCATGCTGAAATCCTTCACGCTGACAACGCGCACCATATCCTCATACTTCTCGTCGAAGACCGCCATGGCCCCCATCTTCACCGCCTCATCGAGCGGACGAACGACGGTCTCGACCGGCTGCCAAACCCAGATCACATCGTTGACGATGCGTTCTATTTCTGCGATCTCCTCGGCCTCGAGGGCCTTGAAGTGGGTGAAGTCAAACCGCATGCGCTCGGGCTCAACGAGTGAACCGGTCTGGTGCACATGGGCGCCGAGCACTTTCCTGAGCGCCGCCTGCAGCAGGTGCGTGGCGGTGTGGTTCGCCCGGGTCAGATTACGGCGCAGAAGGTCAATCTCCGTGGTCACCCTGTCTCCGACGGAGAACTCGCCCTGCACCACCTCTCCAAGATGGATGATCGTACCGTTAAGCTTTTTGGTATCATCCACCCTGAAGACCGCCCCGTTATAGCCGGTGATAGCCCCCCGGTCCCCGGCCTGACCTCCCGATTCGCCGTAAAACGTGCTTTCCCTTGCCACCAGAAATCCTTTTTGGCCGACGCCGAGCTTTTTCACCGTGCCTGCCGTCGAGGCAAGTGCGGACAGCTGCGTACTGGCCACATTCTCGTCGTATCCAAGGAAAACGCTTGGGCCGGCCTCGCCTGAAAGCGTCTCCAGTATTTTCTCTCTGCCGGCTTCGCCGCTCTTCCAGCTCTGCTTGCCGCGCTCACGCTGTTTCTCCATCTCGCGGTCGAAGTCGACGGTATTGACGGCGATCCCGTTTTCTTCGGCCATCTCAACCGTCATCTCGAGCGGAAAGCCGAACGTATCGTAAAGCACAAAAGCGTCCTTGCCCGAAAGCATATTTCCGCCATCGCTCTTCGCCGCCTTTATCGCCTCTTCAAGGCGGTCCATTCCGTTTTCCAGGGTTTCGAGAAAGCGCTTCTCTTCCCCCTCGAGCACATTTTTAACATTGGGCGCTCCCGAAACAATCTCGGGATAAAACGGGCCCATCTTTTCAACCAGCGGGTCGATCATTTTATACAGGAACGGCTCGGTTATGCCGATCTGCCGGGCGAAGCGAAGGGCCCGGCGCAGGATCCTTCTAAGCACGTAGCCGCGCCCCTCGTTGGAGGGATACGCTCCGTCGGAGATGGCGAAGGTGAGCGCCCTGGCGTGCTCGACCAGTACGTTCACGGGGGCGACGGTATCGCCCTCGTATCGCACCTTCGCCTCACGGCACACGAAATCCACCATTCCGCGCAACTCGTCGGTCCCGTATATGGAATCGACGTTCTGCACGAGGGTGGCCAGGCGCTCGAGGCCCATGCCGGTGTCGATACCGGTGCGGGGCAGCGGCGTCTGTTTGCCGGTCTCGTCCTGGTAAAACTGGTTGAATACGAGATTCCAGAATTCGAGGAAACGCTCGCAGTCGCAACCCGGCCTGCAATCGGCAGAACCGCACCCGAAGGCCGGCCCCCTGTCGAGATAGAGTTCGGAACAGGGTCCGCACGCACCAGAATCGCCCGCCGGTCCCCAGAAATTGTCATCACGCCCCAGGCGAACGATCTTGCGCTCCGGAACGCCGATATGGCGCCGCCATATATCGAAGGCCTCGTCGTCGTTCTCGAAGATCGATATCCATACGTCCTCAGCCGGGAAGCCGACCACCTTTGTTGAATACTCCCACGCGTATTCAATGGCCTCCTTCTTGAAATAATCGCCGAATGAAAAATTTCCGAGCATCTCGAAAAAAGTGCAGTGGCGCTTGGTCTTGCCGACCCGCTCGAGGTCGCTGGTGCGGAAGCACTTCTGGACGGTCGCCGCCCTGGTATAATCGGGCCTGACCGTGCCGGCGAACATTGGCTTGAACTGCACCATGCCTGCCGTCGTGAAAAGCAGCGTCGGATCGTCCTTCGGAAGGAGAGAGCTCGACGGTAGTATCCTGTGCTCGCGCTCCTTGAAATAATTCGTGAAGGATTCACGCAGATCTTTTACCCTGTGCATCGCTAACCTCTCGCGCAGCCGCCTTTACACCGGCATGGTATCTTCTCCGGAGAGCCGCTCGACGACCCTCCGTATTTCGTTACTCTCGAATCCCCTCTGCCTGAGAAAAAAAACGAGTTTCCGCACGCTGTCTTTTTTCCCCTTCAGGCGCTCGAACTTTTCGGTGGCGAGCCGGTACAGTTCATCCTCGTCGACTAGTTCGGTACCGTATTCGGCGATCGCCCTTCTTGCGACATCGCCGGACACACCCTTGCGGAACAGCTCTGAAAGGATCCTGTTTCTCCCTACCGCCCTGCGCCCCCGCTTTCTGCGGATATGGTCCATTGCATAGGCGTAATCATCGAGATAACCGCGATCGAGAAGCCTGACGACCGCCTCCCTTACACTATTCTTCAAAAACCCCTTCCTGTCGAGGTAGTGTTCGAGCTCGAACACCCAACTGCTCCGCAGTGAAAGATAATATATAGCCCTGCGATATCAGGAGAAACGATCCGACTCTTCCTTTAGCCGGCCGTATTCGTCATGGTCAATTACTTTTCCCGCGTTGAGCGCATATATTTTCATTCCCTCATGAGGAAGAAAGAGAGATTCCCCCGTGGACAGCACAACGAGGGCATGGTTTTCCTTGAACTCTATTTTGGTTATTTCGATCATAAACCGGCCGGCACTCCGCTGCCGATTATGCATGTCCAGAAAGAATACTTCAAGCCCGTCTGACCTTCCCTGCAAAAAACAAAAAGAGGATGCCCCCGCCCGGGAAACACCCTCCTTTTTCCGATCCCGCCGAAAAGCGCGTACTTTAACGTTTCGAAAACTGGAAACGCTTGCGCGCCTTTTTCCGGCCGTATTTCTTTCGCTCGACCGCCCGCGAATCGCGCGTGAGAAAACCGGCCTCGCGAAGCTGCTTCTTGTTGCGCTCGTCGACAAGGTTCAGACAGCGTGCGATACCCAGCCGAACGGCTCCCGCCTGCCCCGACCACCCGCCACCGTCAACACGTGCGAAGACGTCGAACGCGGCCACCTGGCTTAAAAGCTCAAGCGGCTGACGGACGATAAGCTCGAGCGTTTTTCTGCGGAAATACTTGGCTATGTCCTGATCGTTGATATGGATCCTGCCGGAACCGGGCTTCAAATATACCCGCGCTACCGACGCCTTTCTTCTCCCGGTCGCGTAATACTGCTCCGCCATTGATATTCTCCTTAAATATGCGATAAATTGCTTAGTCTACGGTCAACACTTCCGGCATCTGGGCCTGATGCGGATGCTCCGATCCGGCGTACACCTTGAGGTTGCCTGCGATCTTTTTGCCCAGCCTGCTTTTGGGAAGCATTCCCTTGACGGCCGTTTCGATTACGAATTCAGGCTTTTCCTTCATTATCTTCCTGATGTTGGTGAACCTTTCGCCGCCGGGGTACTTGCTGTGAGAGAAATACTCCTTCTCCTCGGACTTGCGCCCGGTAAGCACCACCTTTTCGGCGTTGATGACGATCACATTATCGCCCATGTCCAGATGCGGGGTGAAACCCGGCTTTTTCTTGCCCCTGAGTATCGATGCGATCTCGGTGGCGAGCCTGCCCAGCACCTTGCCCTCGGCATCGACGATGAACCACTTCTTGTCGATCTCCGAGGCCTTCATGGAATACGTCTTTTGTCGTATAATCATTATATCCTCACCGCCATACCCGAAGCGCCTCTGCCTTCAGGTCAGAATTCATTCATTGTTATGATGGTAACCGCTGATTGGGGCTCAAACAGTTAGAGCGCAACGCTATTATCGCGGGGTTATTTTGTCAATAAAAATAGGAAAATTAATCCCCGACAACCTTCCAGGGGGCCGGCATAACAGAAGCGGAGAACCCGCAAGGACGAAAGCAAATTATTATTTACTTATTGCCGTGGATACTCCCCCATATCAGCAGGGCAAACGAACATCCGGCGATTCCGGAAGCGAATTTGTACCGTACTTGTCGGGAACCCGGGGCTTTTCGGTTTCCGGAATTTTACGACACCCTTTCCTCAAAGGGTACCAAACCGGGGGATACATCGAATGGATAAAATCAAGGATCTGATTACGGAAAAGGCACAGGAGGGGAAAATCAACTGCAAGGATGCGCTCGGAATCGCCGAAACACTGGGGATCAGCCCCGCGATCGTCGGCAGGACCGCCGATGAGATGAAGATAAAGATTAAAGGCTGTCAGCTGGGCTGCTTCAAATAGGTTGGCAATGGCCATGCGATCATCCAGGCGGCGCGAGCGTACCGATACCCGCCCGGCCCACTAAAACAATAGAGGAGACGGTACCATGAAAAAAAAGATCCTGTCGGCAGCCGCTGCACTCGCGGTCATCATTATTGCCATCTGCCTCGCCCGGGCGGCCATGTTCAAATCGAGGCAGATTACGGTTGAACCCGCCACCGTCACCGGAATCGACCAGCACGCGATCGCCGAAAACCTGTCGAAAGCGATACAACTGAAGACCATCTCGCATCAGGACGCGGCGAAGTTCGACGGACCGACCTTTATCGCCTTTCATCGCCTTCTTGAAAGAACATTTCCGCGCGCTCATAAAACCCTTACAAGGGAAATCATCAGCAAATACAGCCTGCTCTACACATGGGAAGGGACCGATCCGAATCGCAAACCCATTCTTCTTCTCGGCCACATCGACGTGGTTCCGGTTGAAAGCGGAACGGAGAAGGACTGGACGCATCCGCCGTTCTCGGGTGCGATCGCCGACGGATATGTCTGGGGACGCGGAACACTCGATATTAAGCTCAACGTAATGGGTATCCTCGAAGCGGTCGAGCACCTGCTTGCTGCCGGATTCCGCCCTCGACAAACCATCTACCTCGCCTTCGGTCATGACGAGGAGGTCGGCGGGCGTAACGGTGCGAAGAAAATCGCGGCACTGCTAAAAGAGCGCGGGGTATCGCCGGATTACACGCTCGATGAAGGCGGATGCGTCATTGAAGGGGCGATCGCGGGCCTGTCGGCACCGGCCGCACTCATCGGCATAGCGGAAAAAGGATACCTGAGCCTCGAGTTCAGTGTGGAAGGTGAAGGCGGTCATTCATCGATGCCCCCCAGGCAGACGGCGGCGGGCATACTCTGCGCCGCTATCGCAAAGCTTGAGAAAAACCAGTTCCCCACCCGGATTGAGGGTGCCGCGCTTCAGATGTTTCGCTTTCTTGGACCAGAGATGTCGTTCACGAACAGGTTGATACTGGGAAATATGTGGCTCCTCGGAGGTGTACTGAAATCGCAGCTTCTCAAATCTTCAACAATGGCGGCTGCTATACGGACGACCACCGCACCAACGATGCTCCAGGGAAGCGTTAAAGAGAATATTCTACCGATGATGGCGACCGCGGTCGTTAATTATCGCATTCTGCCGGGCGACACCATGGAAAGCGTCATCAAGCGGGCGGAAAAGATAATCAGTGACAGCCGAGTAAAGATTCACGCGCTGGAAGGCGGTAGCGATCCGTCTCCGGTATCGGACACTGAAAGCGCCTCCTTCTCAACGCTCCAGAAGACCATCCATCAGCTGTTTCCCGGTGCAATCGTATCGCCGTACCTGGTTCTAGGCGCGACCGATTCGCGTTATTATACCGGCGTCAGCGTCAATGTCTATCGGTTCACCCCCCTGTCGCTGAAAAACGAGGACCTCAAACGGATGCATGGTACCAATGAGCGTATCTCTGTGGCGAATTACGAACAGGTGGTACAATTCTTCATTCAGCTCATAAAAAATTCAGGAGTGTGATGACAAGCACTTCGGAGGACCGTGAAACCACATGAAGCGAATTCTGGAGCGATGGAAACAAAAGACCGCCGCGCTGAGGATTGACGCCCTCACCCTCTATTACGCCCACCGCGATCCGCGCACGCCGCGGATCGCGCGTTTCGTCGCGATCGCCGTGGCCGCCTACGCGTTCAGCCCGATCGATCTCATCCCCGACTTCATCCCTGTCCTGGGTCACCTCGACGACATGGTTCTCGTACCCCTTGGGATCATGCTTGCCGTGCGCCTGATCCCGGAGAATGTGCTGCTCGAATCACGCATGAAGGCCATGGAGACCCTTTCCGACAGGCCGCGCCTTCTAGGTGCCGCCCCGGTCATTATCGCTCTATGGATAGCACTGGTAACGGCGGCCTCCTATGTTCTCTATACGCAGGTAATCGCGGCGGAAATTCCTGGTTAAAAGTTTGTTGACGCTTGTACGGCCCGGATCGTACAAGCAGAGGATGCGCCACCGGCGGCGCGCCTTTCCCAGAATACCGGCAAAGAGGTTGTCCATGTCCCTGTACAGAGCTCTAGTAATCGCCGTCATTGTCCCGGCCTTCACCCTTGCAGCGGGATGCGGGGAGAAAGGACGGCACGATAAATCTCGTTCCGACAGGAACTCCGAGTTCGCCGTCGTGGTCAGCGAAAATACCGCCCTCAGAATAGACCCCATGATCTATTCGGCCCGCATAACCCTCATGAGAAAGGGCACCCGCCTGGTGATTACGGACCAGTCGAAGGAAAAGAGCTGGGTCGGCAAGGACCACAGCTTCTGGTACAGGGTCCGTCTTGAAAACGGCCTGGCGGGATG
>JBFZEY010000406.1:0-4268 GCA_041306625.1 Spirochaetota bacterium
CCGCGTGGGCGGCCTTTCCCTTCACGAAGAGTTCCATGGTTAACTGGGTAGGGGCCTGTAGTACGATGCCGCCGATATCACCACCGCTGTCAAAAACGAAGGCGTAGTCAGCGCGAATGAGCGAGAGGTCGAAGCCCTTGATGCCGTAAAGCCCGATCTCCTCAGCGCACGAGAAGAGAAATTCCAGCGGGCCGTGCCGCATGCCGGTTTCCTTGAGGACCCGCATGGCCTCGATAAATGCGGCGATCGCCGCCTTGTCATCTCCCCCGAGGACCGTGCTGCCGTCGCTGGTTATTTTGTCGCCCTTGATGACCGGTATAACGTTTTCGCACGGGACAACGGTGTCCAGGTGGCATGAAAATAAAAGGGTCTTCCGGCCTGGATCGCCGTCGATACGGGCCAGCAGGTTGTGCGACTGGCCGCATGGATGGAGCGACCAGGAGACGCCCAGTTCATTGAATATGGGGGCCAGATATTCGATTACCGGCTTTTCCTTCCACGACGGCGAGGGTCTTTTTACCAGATCGATAAACGTGTTTTGAAGGCGCTCACGGCTTATTTCGTACATCGGTGTCACCGGTATCCTATCCTTTTTTAAATTTTTTTACCATGAGAATGAATTCCTCGAGTATCGCGTCCCGGGCGTCAATCGAATCGCCGTCGGCATAGAAATGGATGAGGGGGAGTGTCGCGTCCGGGAGAATGAGCACCCAGGCGTTGTCCCGTATTATCCGCACACCGTCGATCATTTCGATTCGCGTCCCCCCGGGCAGGGACAGCGAGGAGAGCATCCTCATGACCGACGCCTTATCTTCCATGCTGCAGGGGAGCGATGTGCTGTGGTTATTGCCGCGGGGCAGGCGCTCCCGAAGCTCGTGCAGGGGCCGGTCTTCCATGGCGATAAACTCGAGTATAATCAGCGAGACGATCATGGGATCGTACGCCATTTCGAGATAGGGATATCGTCCGGATGGCCCGGCCTGAAAGATATCGGTTGCGTCCTGGGGGGCGCGTATCTTGGAGCTGGTGCGCACTATCGTCGCGCCGTAGGCATGGCCGATCTTTTCGATTACGGACGGGGACACTATCGGGATGTTGATGATCTTCTCGCCGCGGTATTTCATATAATACAGGGCCAGGAGGGCGATCGTCTCGTCGGACGAAAGCGCGTTTCCTCTCTCGTCGATGATGGTCAGGTGTTCTCCGTGCGGACCTATTATGATGCCGATCTCGCGGTTCGCCCGCGACATTTCGACAATGCCCTCGAGGGCCTTGCGTGTCTCGAGCCTCAGCTCCTCCTCGCTCAGGGTTTCTTTGATCTGCCCGCGGAGCACCGAGACGCTGCAGCCCAGGTTTACGAGCAGGTCGGGGAATACATAGGATGTCGCGCCGTTGAAACAGTCAACGATGATGTTGAAACGCTTTTTGGAGAGTATCTCGTGATTGACGTATTTTTTTACGTTCACCATGTACGATTCGAGATGGTGTATCGGGTATACGAGTTTGCCGACCTCGAAGGCGTCCTTGCGCGGGTAGTCTCCACGGTAGAAGATGTTCTCGATCTTCTTCTCCTCTAAGACCGATATCTGAAATCCGAGCTTGTTGAATATCTTGATCTGAACGAACTGCAGGCCGGTCATGGGCGAAATCTGCACATAGATGCCCAGATCGGCACTGATAAAGCGTGTCGAATAGCGGTTGATGGGAATGGATTCGATCTCCATGTCGTACACCTCCACTCCCATGGAAAGGAGCCCGGCCGTAAGTGCGCGCTTGATAAGGCGCGCCGCCGCGGTCGTGTCGCGGCTGATAATGACAATGGTGTTCTTTCCGAGAAATGCGCCCAGGGCCGAGCCGAGTTTGGCGCCGAACTCGGGGGTTATCTTGGTGTTGAATGAGCCGAGGATGCCGTCGGTTCCGAAGAGCACCTTTTTTTCGGTCTGTCCCCATATAAGGTCGGTGGTAAGGCGCGTGCCCTGTTCGACGATCTTTTCGGGCCACACGCGGATTCCCGGAGGGATCTCGGAACCGCTGCCGATCTCGCAGTCGTCGCTTACGACCGCCCCCTCGTATATCGCGACGCTGCTTTCGATGACGCAGCGCTTTCCGATGACCGCGCCGCGAAGCTCGCTCTTCGGTCCGATTATCGTGTTGTGAAGAATGATGCTCCTTCTGACCGACGCACCCTCGTCGATTACACAGCTGTCGCCGATGACGCTGAACTCCGATATCTCGGCTCCGGACTTGATCCTGACGAAATTCCCCAGAACGACCGGGCCGTTGATGAGAGCGTCGGGCGAAATTTCCACGTTGCGACCGACCCAGACGTTCTCTCCGATTTTTTTACCGGGGAAGTCGACATTGACCAGGCCGTCGAGAATCGCCCGGTGTACGTCGCGGTACGAATTGAGTGTGCCCACGTCGCACCAGTATCCGTCGGCGACGAATCCGTACAGCGGGACGTCCCTTTCCTGTAAAATGGGGAACAGGTCCATCGAAAAATCGTATTTGGTGTCTTCGGGTATGAATCGATTGAGTATGTGTGGTTCGATAACGTACATGCCGGTGTTTACGGTGTCGGTAAAGACTTCGCTCCACGCGGGTTTTTCGAGAAATTTGTCGATACGACCGTCGTCCTTTGTAATTACGATTCCGTATTCGGTCGGTTCGGGCACCCGCGCAAGAACGATCGTAAAAGGCGACCGCTTTTCACGGTGGAACTGGAGTATCTTGTCGATATCGAAATCGATGATGCCGTCTCCGCTGAGGACGATCACGGTATCGCGGGTAGCGCCAGCGGCCTGTTTGACACCGCCCGCGGTCCCCAGGGGTGACTCCTCTATGGAGTAGGTGATATTGACATCCCACTCGGATCCGTCCCCGAAGTAGTTCTGCACGTTTTCGGGCCGGTAAAAGAGGCTTATTACGATGTCCGTGATACCCTTCTTTCTGAGCAGGTTGATGGTGTGCTCGATCACCGGTTTATTGATGATGGGTATCATCGGTTTCGGGCGGTTGCTGGTGAGCGGCCGAAGCCGCGTCCCTTCTCCGCCGGCCATAATGATCGCTTTCATTAAATCACCGTCCTCCGGCGCTCATTCCACGGCTTGGTAGCGCGGAAATATTCGTGTTGTCACAATGCCCGGGAAGACGGTCCCTTCGCCGGGGATGTGCCCGGAAAGCTCCGGCCTCCCCTGAGTAAAATAATTCCGTAAGGCCGGTTGATTTGAAAATCTATCAGCTGAAAATGGCTTGTCAATTAAAATCTTCGGATATACACTGGGATAATTCTCCTCGTCAGGGAGTCGGCCGATGAGAGTCTGTAAATATGTGTTATGCGCTATAGTTTCGGTTCCGTTTCTCGTGATGCCGGTCCGTTCCGCCGCGTCTGAAAATCAGTATATAGAAACCCTGCGCTCGGGGTCGTACGAGCGGCGAATAGACGCCATGCTGCACCTCGGATTTGCCGGCAACAAAGCGGCTTTTTTTTACCTCGTCGAGAACCTGAACAGCGGGCACGACAGGGAGCCGGCGGCCCCGCGCCACATCAGGACACGTTCCGTCGCTGCGGAAGCCCTCGGACGGCTCCGCGACGATCGCGCCATACCACATCTCGTCGCGCGCTACGGTGATGAAGAAAGCCCCGAGGTGAAAAGATCCATTCTTTTTGCGCTCAGCTTCTTTAAGTCGGCCGCGGCCGAGGGCATTGTCAATGACGGCCTGTCCTCCGGTGACGAAGGAGTGCTGTTCGAGGCGATAAGGACCGCGGCGCTTTCGGGGAATGCATCAACTGCGCCGCGTTTGCGCGAAATCGCGGCGAAGTCCCCCGTGGAGCGCGTACGGCTTGCAGGCGCTTATGCGCTCGTGGCGCTGGGTGATACTGTTGAAAAAAACATGACGCTCCTTGAGGAAGGCCTTAAAAGCCGGGATGCCGAGTCCAGGTTCTGGGCGGCCGTTTACCTGGGAGAGGTCGGCCGCGCCGTTTCGCTAGAAAGCCTTGCGAAGGCGCGCGAAATTGAAAACATGGAGTGGGTGAAGCGGGAGATCGACATTTCCGCTGCCCGGCTTGCGACAATGCGCAAGAGGCAGCGCGAGAGAGAGGAGGACGAGCGACTGGACCGCATCTTGGCCGACAGGCAAAAGGATGAATCAGGAGCAGACCTTCCGGACAGGGGCGAAACCAGGTAGGGACGCCCCCGGGGAGACCGCGGGCGTACTATCGCGAGAGCGCGATGCTGAGCGCGGTGGTGAGCTTCAGAATATCGCGG
>JBFZEY010000407.1:0-5797 GCA_041306625.1 Spirochaetota bacterium
ACGCGTGGAGGGGTTCTGCTCGCAAGAGGACTGGAAGCGCGCCTACAGGGAGATCAACGAGATGGAGGAGCACGTGGCGAACTTCGGCGCGGTGCTGGTCAAGTTCTGGCTGGAAATCGACAGAGACGAGCAGCTCAGGCGCTTTGAGGAGCGTAAGACGATTCCGCATAAAAACTGGAAGATCACCGACGAGGACTGGCGCAACCGCGAAAAGTGGGACCTCTACAGGGAGGCGGTGGACGAGATGCTCTTTCGCACCAGCACTTCGACCGCACCATGGACCATCGTGGAGTCCAATTGCAAGCATTTTGCGCGGATAAAGACCATGGATACGATCATCGCGCGGCTCGAAGCCGCAATCGGCGGATGAGGAGGGCGCGGCGGGGCGGACTATTCAGGGTATCTTGATTTTTCCTTGATACTTTTTTCATATTTATGCGACAGTATTACCGGCTTGATGTGCTCCCGCCGGGGGGGCCGCGGCTCCGTGCGGCGTGAGATTTGCTCGAATACCACCAGGGACGGCTACAATCATGAAAAAGAAATCTGAGAAAGCAAAGAAATCTGAGAAAGCAAAGAAACCGGAGAAAGCAAAGAAACCGGAGAAAGCAAAGAAGCTCTTAAAAGAAAAGATCAAGGACACCGTTGCGATGCCGGACCTTCCGAAGCACCTGAGGTCTCTTGCCGACATGATTGAAAAGGGAAGAGTGCCCCTCTCGGACAATGTGGCCATAGCATCCATCTCGTCGCTCAAACTAATCTTTAAATACAAGGATTACCGGAACATCGTGCGCACGCGGATATACTTCGAGTATCCCGGTGAGATTGACGATCAAAGAAGCGCCGACGTCAGGTCGGAAACCGTCTTCATCGACAAGAAGGGAACGAAGAAAAAACCCGCGCTCAAAAAACTGAAAAAGAAGATGGACAAGGCCTTCGCGGAAATAGCCGCCGCGTGCGATGCCGGTTCACTTCCGGACGGCGAGCTCGTCGCGGCGTTTTACGAGGATTCCGAGATACTCGCGCTGCACGAATCAGGAAAAAGCCCCTACCTGGAAGAGTCCCTGGAGGCCGCCCGGGTGCTCACAGAGGCGGTAAGGGACTCCAGCGTCCAGCAGGCGCGGGGCGCCGTCGAGAAGCTCCGTTATATACGCTCCGAATCCGGGCCGACGGATTCGGGAGACGGCAATAACACCGGAATGCGGTGAGACCCCCTTTCAGAATCGCCAGCATCGATATCGGTTCCAACGCGATACGCTACCTTTCGGCCGTGTTCGAATCGTCGCATACCTTCAAGGTGATCGAATCCGAGCGTTACCCCGTGCGCCTTGGCCACGATGTGTTTATCAGTGGCGTACTGGAGTCTTCCGTAATGGAAAGGGCGGTGGAATGCCTGCGCGACGCCGCCGCGCGCATGAAGAGGGACCTGATCTCTCATCACCGGTGCGTTGCCACAAGCGCGGTAAGGGAGGCCGGGAACGGAAAGGACCTTATCCTCTCGATCATGAGGGAGGCCGGAATCGAGGTCCAGGTGATAAGCGGATCGGAAGAGGCCCGCCTGGTGCACCTGGCGGTACGGCGAAGGATCGACCTGGGGACCGGACAATGGCTGCTGGTTGACATAGGCGGAGGGAGCGTCGAGGTGTCTTTGTGCGATGGAGGCGGTATAATCTGGAGCGAATCGCACACCATGGGGGCCATCAGGCTGCTCGAGGAACTCTCGCTTTCGTCGGAGGAGCCCGGCCGGTTCAACCGGCTTCTTACTGAATACGTGTCGACGCTCAGGATCCACTCGGTCGCGCGGAACAAGAAGCCGGCGGGGCTGGTCGCGACCGGCGGCAATATCGAGGAGCTCGCCGCGCTTACCGGTGCCGCCTTACTCGAGGGCGGCGTATTCGTCATAAAGACCGCCGCGCTGCGCGCGGTGATCAAGTCGCTCTGGGGGATGTCCTTCCGTGAACGGGTCGAGACATACGGCCTTCGGCCCGACCGTGCCGATGTGATTTTGCCGGCGGCCGTCGTGTACGAGCGCATCGCGCGCATGACCGGGGCGCGGGAGATACTGGTTCCCTGCGTCGGCGTGAAGGAGGGGGTCATGTACGATATCGCCGACGAGCTGATGTCGGAACGCGGCCACCGTACGAATGTCGAGGCGGCTGTGCTGAGCGCGGCGACGAACCTGGGCCGCAAGTACCTCTTCGACCAGGCGCACGGGGAACATGTAATGCGCCTCGCGCTCTCCCTTTTCGACCAGACCGCGGCCCTCCACGGTCTGGGACACGGAGAGAGGAAGGCGCTCATGGCGGCCGCGCTCCTGCACGACATCGGGAGCTTTATCAGCTTCAAGCGCCACCACAAGCACACGCTTTATCTGCTCTCCCAGTCGGAATTGCCCGGCTTTTCCGAAGCAGAGATTCTGGTGGTTGCCAATGTCGCCCGTTACCACAGAAAATCTCCCCCCAGGGACCGGCACGAGGGCTACATGAAGCTCCCGCCGAAGGAGCGTGCCGCCGTCGTGAAGCTCGCCGCCATACTTCGCATCGCCGACGCGCTCGACAGGGAGCACAACCAGCATGTCGGGGAGCTCGCCGTGGTCAGCCGGGGAACCGCCGTCATACTCCGGTATCAGGGGAAGGGGGACCTTGCCCTGGTGAAATGGGCGCTTCGGAAGAACATCCGCATGTTCGAGGACGCGTTCAGCGTGACGGTCGTGCTTCCCACTCCCTAGCGTCCGCCGGATTCTAATCGCCCCCGCGGTGTTTTCTACAGCGGCCTGACCGGCATGCAGATATCCACGAAGTGCTTCGCGCCGGACTCATCCCATCCATCAACCTCGTACAGCTCGTATGGCGGCCGGTCGTCGGGCTGGAACCCGCTTTCGGGGAGCCACTCGCCGCATAGCGCGTTCCACGCCGCCTCGTACTCCTCGGGCTTCCCGATCATGAAGCGGCCCACGGCGTATTTGCCGCCGGGCACCGACATGGTGTTCACCTCGCCCTCGCCGCGCGTGCCGACCGGTACGGTGATGCACACGCTCACGCGCAGCTTCTCCGGCTTGGTGATGTCCGGGTTGTCGTGGTACATCGACAGCATCTTTACGCCGGGCGCGCTCATGTGGCCGCGTGCCCCCGCCCAGGCGCAGAGTCTCCCGAACAGGTTCTCGAAAAGCGCGCTGTCGCCCTTGTACGGCCCAATGTGGCGTATGTAGGCCACGTTGAAAGCGGGCATCTCCTTCACCGTAACGGCGAGTGGTTTTTTTGTTTTCATCGACGTCCTCCTCAATCTTTCTGATTTCTGCGAACCAGTATACGACCGGGACGACGCCCTGTCTTTTCCGCCCTTGCTTTTCGTTTTTCCCGTCTTGCTATTCTGTTTGCCGATCTTGCTTTCCGCGTCGTGTTTCAGCCTCCTGTACACGCTCGCGCACATTCCGAACTCCTCCCGGAAGGCGCGCGCGAAGGGGGCGGGCCCCGAAAAGCCGCAGTCATAGGCGATGGACGTGATGGGTTTCTTCGGATTGGACGCAAGCTGTGTCGCCGCCTTCTCCAGGCGCACGCGCTGGATGAAACGGAACAGCGGCTCGCCCACGATGGCGTTGAAGAGCCGGTGAAAGTGGAACGGCGAAAAGCCCGCCACGCGCGCGAGCGCCTCGAGCGAGAGAGACTCCTCGATGTTCGATTCGATGTAATCCATGACGCGGTTGATGCGCGCCATGTACTCTTCGCGCAGGTGCTTTTTGTGCAGGCGGCCCGATATCGTGTTCA
This sequence comes from Spirochaetota bacterium, assembly GCA_041306625.1. Classification (GTDB taxonomy): domain Bacteria; phylum Spirochaetota; class UBA4802; order UBA4802; family UBA5368; genus MVZN01. Next base: position 3,765 of record JBFZEY010000407.1, read on the forward strand.
CGGCGGCTTCTCCGTTCCCTGAGGAATGATGCCGTGGGAATGCAGTCACGGCGGGGAGCGGATGTCAATCCATAATGCGGAGCCCGTGCATAATGATACGCCTTTCTCCAACGCACGGGGCCGGCGCGTTTTTTTCCGATACCGGCGGCCTTTTCTCCGTCTTCCGGACAAAAGGGCATTCATGCCCGGGGAGGGAACATGAACGAAACCAGGCACGGCGCAAAAAGGCTGCGGCAGCGGGGGATATCGGAAAGCATGATCGATCTGGCGTTCCACTGCGGCCGCAGCGAAAAGGACCGGGTCATACTGGACCGCAGGGGTCTCCACCGGCTCATCGGCGAGGTCGACGACCTCAAGCGCCTGCTGCTGCGTACGCTCGACAAGGGCGGCATCGTGGTGGTCGAGCGCGACGGGCGGCTCATAACGGCCTTTACGAAAAATTCATGATACGGAGATTTTTTCCGATATTCGCGTTCTCGCGCCCGTCTTTGCGTACGTGGAGCGGGAATGCTTCGCGCAAATAACTTAATGGAAGGAGACGTATGAACAAAAACACACTCATTGCAGCCGTTCTCTCACTCGCGCTCGCGGGGGCCGCACCCGCCTTCGCCGAAGGCCGGCAGGCCGGCGACATGCAGATCGGCGGGCTTCTGTCGCTCGGTGTATCGAGCGTCGACGCCACGGTGTGGACCGGCGCCTCGGTCGGGAACGTCCTGGCGGGCGATCCCACCCTCTGGGGGGACGGTTCGATGGACCCGGACGCCGCGGGCGGTGTCGGTTTTTCGTTCCGTTATTTCCTCACCGACAACCTGGCGCTGAACACGGGACTGCACTTCGTCGCCAAGAGCTTTACGCTGGTCTACCCGGCGCGGACGGCCTCGTCCGACCTGGAAATGGGGGGAACGGCCTATTTCGCGACGGTGCCGCTGGGCCTTCGCTACGTGGTGGACATCTTCTACGCCGGCGGCGGGCTCTATTACGGCCTTGCGGGCGACATGGATACGGAGACCAGCTTTGGCGGAAGCACCGTTACCGACTCGGTGTCAATCGACGATGACTTCGGTTTTTATGTCGAGCTGGGCGTCGACATACCGCTCGGGGAGCACCTGTCGCTCGATCTGGGCGCGCGCTACGAGCGGGGCCTGGTGGCGATCTACGAAGAGGACGACGTCATCACCGACATAAAGACGCGGGCGCTCTTCTTCGGCGTCGGGCTTTCGTACCTGCTGTAAACGCGCGTTCCGCAGCGGCGGGGGGGCTGTCCCTCCGCCGCTGCGCGTCTTAAAAAATCTTCGCGGGAGGTAATTATGAGAAGGATTCCGGCCCTGTTGCTCTTCCTTGTTTTCTTCGTAAGCGCGGGTGCCAGGCGGAACTGTCGGGAGGGCGAAGTCCGAAGAGTGCGGAATGAAACATGCGTCATCTGCGTTTGCAACAACTGGCTCCTCGCCAAGTGTGATGATCTTATCGATGCGGGATTATCTGAGGATTGGACTGATATATGCAGGGAATAGGGCACTCCTTGACCGGAATGCCTGCCGGTTCCGCGACAGTGCCGCCGGGCCTTCGCCATGTGGCCGACAGCTTCTACGCCGGGGGGATCTGTCTCGGTAAATCATTCCTGATGCGCCCGTTGAAATGAATACATTACCAGTGAAGCTTGCAGGAAACAAGAACGTTCAGCCGAAATCTTTGTGGGATATAGAAAAACTGGTTTATGAACCCATAACGCTATTGCTGGAAAAATACAATGAGTTCCATGGCGGCAAAACAATCAAATGAAGTCGAACCCGCCGCTCTCAGGGCCTGGGCGGAGGAAAGGACCGTTTTCAAAGAGTTTACCGATGGAAGGATAATCGGCTTCCCGGCGGATCGTTTTGCCATTTTGAAAACCGCAGGCGAAGGCCGGTTTGGGGAAGTCACCCCGCGCCTGAATGGATATGCGTTACGCTGGGAATCGCTCGACGAAGATATCACGATGCCGGGTATAGTCGCCGGTCATTTCGAGTTGCCCTGATTCATCCTCTAATTTTCCA
>JBFZEY010000408.1:0-3109 GCA_041306625.1 Spirochaetota bacterium
GAGCGTGTGCGTGCCGAGCACATTGGTGATAACGAACCGGTCTGGCCCGCTAATACTCCGGTCCACATGCGATTCGGCGGCAAAGTGCACCACGGCATCGAACCGGTACTCTTCAAAGAGGGAGGCGAGGAGCGCCGTGTTGTTGATATCGCCCTTGACGAACCGGTACCTCGTGTCGCTTTCGACCAGCTTCAGGTTGTCGGGATTGCCAGCATAGGTAAGCGCGTCGAGGTTCACCACGTAATAATCGTCATGGTGCTCAAGAACATGATGAACAAAATTCGAGCCTATAAATCCGGCTCCACCGGTGACGAGGATTTTTTTCATGGTAGCGATAAAATAGTTTATCGGCAGCGTAACAGGACATGATACCAGTAAGGGCGCAACGGTAAACTATCAAATTTGAACAGATACTTGAAGTTGTTTCATAATTAGTATCTGTTCAGAATCGGACATATGAGATGTCACGCTGAGCTTGGTTTACCCTGAGCTTGTCGAAGGGTTGCCGAAGGGAAGCGTTATACCTTTAGAAATTTGACTCTTCGACGAGCTCCCCGCTCCGCCATAGCGCTACCTGCCTCTGCCATAGCGCTCCGGCGACGGCGGGCGCGGAGGCGAGCAGGGTGACAGCTTTATTACAAACTCAAATTCTGAACAGAAACCAATTAGTCATTGGTCAAAGTTGTTTTTCCCGCCCACTCATCTCCGCCTCTAAAAATCCTCCAAAGGCCTCTTTCCAGCCAGGCATACGGTTTAAACCATTGATTTTAAGCCGATGATTTTCAAGCACACTGAATGCGGGTCGCGCCGCCGGACGCGGAAATTCAGCTGTTGTGCATGGCACTACGGGTGCATTGATTCCGGCATGCCTGATAATTTCAACGGCAAAGTCAAACCAGGTACAGGCGCCTTCGCAGGTAGCATGGTACACACCATACTGGTTCGCCAGCAAGAGCGTGAGCGTCTGAAGACAGACCGGAACCGTCCAGGTCGGCGTACCCCACTGGTCATTCACCACACGAACTGGTTCGCCTGATGCCGCTTTTTTTGAGGCAGCTGATCTGATGGTTTTAACGAAATTGGCCCCTGATATTCCATAAAGCCATGCTATCCGTAAAATAATCGTACGTTCGCAGCTTTCGAGCGCCAGCCGTTCCCCTTCGAGCTTGGATTGTCCGTAGACCGTGAGAGGCGAGGTGGGATCGCTTTCGACGTATGGCGATGTCTTTAATCCGTCAAACACGTAATCAGTGCTGTAATGAACAAGGAGCGCGCCACATGCCGACGCCGCGGTCGCAAGGTTTGCCGTTCCACGCGCATTGACGCTAAATGCGGTTCCGGCATTGGTTTCGCAGGCATCAACCGCGGTATATGCCGCGCAATTGATGATCGCTTCGGGCCGCGCTTGTGCGACGACATTTTCTATGCTTGGGGGCTTTGTAATATCAATATCAGGAAAATCAATACCCATTACATCATGATCCGCCTTTTTTGCCTCGTTCACCATATCGGTCCCGAGCATTCCGTTGCACCCGACGATCAACAGTTTCATGGTTGTCCTTTTTTCTGGTTGCCACTCAGGTTTAGTGGTTCACGGTTCAGCGGTTGGTTTCATCTTGCGTGTCACATATTTCTTAAGATAATTGATGAATCCGCGAACCGTGTGCGTCTGGCCTGTTCATAGACATCTTCGAATTCTGCCTTGGAAATATACTCCTCGTCAGACGCGACATATAGTTCACTTTGTACCTCCGTGCATGAACGCTTGGCGTATCGCAAGAACCTGATGAATTCGATATTAGTTTCAGAGTCGAAACCTTCAGCGATATTGTGCATTGCCGATCCGGCAGCTTCCTGAATTTGTCGCTTCAGTCCATAATCCTTTTCAAACCCATGTTTCCTGGTCAGACGGTAGACCTTTTGTGTCAGTTCTCGCGCCAATTGCCATGCCTCAATATCTTCAAAATGTTCGATTTTCATGTTCTTCCAACCGTTGAACCGTGAACCGCTGAACCTGGGTATTAACTTATTCTGTAGAAAAATCCCGCCTTACTCCTCAACCCTCTTGATCCTCATGATATTGGTCGCTCCCCTGACTGGCGTAGCGCCGCTTACTATCACGAGCGGATCACCTTTTTTAACCAATCTATTGCGTAAAAGCTCCTTTTCGGCACAAGTCATCAGGTCGTCGAGGTGTTTTTCGAACGGAATAAAGAACGGATTAACGTTCCAGGCGAGCGATAGTTGCCGTACTACGTTTTTGACTGGAGAAAACGCGAATATCGGCGCCGGGTTCCTGATCTTCGACATATAGAGCGCGGTATCGCCCGAGAGCGTGAACACGCAGACCGGCGCGCCGCCGAGGTCGCGGCTCGCCCATGCCGCGGCTTCGCAGACCGCATGGGCGCTCCTGCACCCCTGCGAAATGAGGTCCCGAAGGTCGCTCTTGAAAAATGCGCTCCCTTCGGCAGCGCTCGCAATTCGGGCCATCATGGCGACTGCTTCAACCGGATACCTGCCGACCGCGGTCTCGCCCGAAAGCATGATCGCGTCGGCGCCGTCGAACACCGCGTTCGCCACATCGGTCGACTCGGCGCGCGTGGGCAGCGGGCGCTCGATCATGGACTCGAGCATCTGCGTGGCAACAATGACGATCCGGCCGCAAGCATTAGCCCTGGTAATGAGCATTTTCTGCAGCACCGGCACGTCGTAAGGCAGGGCTTCGACGCCAAGGTCTCCCCGCGCAACCATGATGCCGTCGGCAACGTTGAGAATGGAGTCAATTGCGGCCGCGGCCTCGGGCTTTTCGATCTTTGCGATGATCCTGAGATCGGACCTGACTTTTCGCACCTTTTTTCTCAACGCTTCCACGTCGGCTGCTTTCCTTACAAAGGAAAGTGCAAGGTACTGCACATCCTGCTTTACAATAAACTGCAAGTCATGGAGGTCTTTTACGGTCAGCGACGGTATGGAGAGCGCGATATCGGGCAGATTAACACCCTTATGCGAACCATACACCCCTCCAGACTCGACAATGCATTCGACCCGTTTACGCTTCCGGTCGACTCGTTTTGCCGCAAGACGTATCGCGCCGTCATTGATCATGATT
>JBFZEY010000409.1:0-2715 GCA_041306625.1 Spirochaetota bacterium
TTGCGCGTCCCCGGATCGTTCATCGATCTTACGGCGCTCCTGGTCCTTGAAACCGCAATCATCGGAGCCTGTTTCCTTCCCCTCCATACTTTCACGCCCGATGAAAACATATTCGGGGTACGCTTCTTCGCCCTCGCGCTGTGGTCACCGGCGCTCATACTGCTTCTCATGCGGCTTTTCATTGCGCTGGAGCCCCGCGGATTCCTGTGGGCCGGTTCGGAATTGCCTCGAATTCATGAAAACGCCGGCTCATACACCGTCATCGACGATCACCGGCCCGTATAAACCCGCCTTCCATCCCTCGATTTTCAAAGAACGACCACGGCTTTAGCCCGATCTTCATGGTACCGTACTCGGCGACAAACTAATACTCGAGCTGCGTTGAAATAATGACGAGGGTGCCCGGCTCGAGGGTCGGTGCCGGCAACTGAATGGCCCGTCTTTGAAACAGGTTTGCCGTTATTGTGCCGACCCGGAATATGGTTTCGTCAATCGATTTGATCACCCGTGGAGGCAATCCGGAGCGTGCCTCCACCGAGTACGGCCCGGACGAGGTTAAAACCGTATTGCCGTCTTGATCGCCCTGTGTCGGGATTTGTTCAGGTTCATCTCGATCATTGCGCGGTAGTCCTCGATCGCGAAGGTGTGGGTGAGCATGTCGTCCACGCGCACCTTCTTCTTCGCGATGAGCTCCAGCGCCGTCTCGAACGCCTGCTTCGTTCCTCCTCCCTTTACCCGGTTATACCGATAGCCATAGCACCCCTTTACCGTCTGAAGCTTGAGCCACAGCGGCGTGAGATCCAGGTTGACATTCTTTCCTATCCCGATAACCGAAAGCGTCCCATCCGCGGCCAGTATCCGAAGCGAAAGGTTGAGCGTGTCGGCGTGCCCCACAGTGTCGTAGATCCGTTCGAACCCGCCCATCACCACGCGCTCGCCGAGAAGCGGGCGGTAGGCCCTCCCCCCGGCATGCTCCACGGCCGCCTCGATGAGGCCGGCGCCGATGACGCGATCGGCTCCCGACTGTTTGCAGTATTCGGCGCTGTGCGGCACGGGCTCGACCACGGTGAGGTCGCACCGGCTGCCGAGCGCGCGGATCGATTTGACAACCATCGCGCCGATCACCCCGCCGCCGATGACGAGCACGCGATCGTTGTTGCCCGGCATGTTATCGATGACCGCCTGCAGGCCGACCGCCAGCGGCTCGGTGAGCGCCGCCGACTCGGCGCTCACGCCTTTGGGCAGGCGGAACACCTGACTTTTATGCGCCACGACGTACTCGGCGAATCCGCCGCTCACGTCGCGGCAGATACCGGTGAACATGCCCGGTGCGAAGGCTCCCTCGGCAAAGTTCTCGCAGTTTCCGGGGATGCCCGAGGCGCAACTGCGGCACACCGGCTTTATCCCGCGCGGAACACAGCCCAGGAAGGGCATTACGGTGACCATGTCGCCCCGCGCGCAGTTCCCGGCATCCCTGCCGATCTCGACGATCTCGCCGCAGAACTCGTGGCCGGGCACGCAGGGAAACGAGGTGAAGGGCGACGCCGTGGGGGAATCTTTCAGCATGATGAGGTTTATGTCGCTCCCGCAGACGCCGCAGAGCCGTGTTTTGATCTTGACCCACTCGGATGAGGGAAGGGCCGGTTCGGGGATGTCGGCCGGCCGTATCGTGGCGAAAGGGCCTCCGTAGCAGAACGCGGCACTGACGGGCCGCAGGGCCTGTATTGCCAGGAACTTCGCGACGTTCACGTTGAAGAGCAGGGCTTTCATGTCGCCTCCTTATAAGGCTTATTCCATCTTCAGCGACTGGTAGAAGAGCGGCGTCGCCGGGCTCGTGACGGTCGGATCGGTCATCACGTTCACGCAGGCGGGTTTGCCCGACGCGAGCGCGCGTTTGAGCGCGGGCACGATCTCCTCGTCCTTCGTAACGAACTCGCCATGCCCGCCAAGGCCCTCGACCATCAGGTCGTAGCGCCGCGTGCCGAGCTCGGCGCACTGCAGGCGCTCCCCTCCGATCGACATCTCCTGGCTGTGCTTTATCATGCCCCACGCGCAGTCGTTGTTGACCACGACCACCACCGGGATGTTGTGCCGCACCATCGTGTCGAACTCCATGGAGTTGAAGCCGAACGAACCGTCGCCGTTGAGAACCACGACAGGCGTATCGGGCCTGGCCAGCTTTGCGGCGATCCCGAAGGGGATGCCGGTGCCCAGGCAGCCCAGAAGACCCGAGGCGCTGCCGATAACCCCGGCCTTCTGCTTCGTGAATAGTCCGACCTGGCCGAAATAACTGGTATCGCCGCCGTCGACCACGTAGAGCGCGTCCTCGCCCACGACCTCCTGGATCTTCGCCACAAGGCGGATCGGATGGATCGGGTCCGACGCCGTTAGGCGCGCCTTGAGCTCCGAATCGATGAACGAGTAGCTCGCCGCGCGCAGGGTCTTGACCCACTCGCCGCGGTCTTTCTTTTCGACAAGAGGCAGCAGGCGGCCAAGCACCGAGCCGACGTCGCCCACCAGTCCGGCGTCGGCCTTTCGGTTGCGGTCGATCTCGCGCGGGTCGATGTCGATGCGCACCACCTTCGCGCCGGCGGGAATTACATCGCCCGACATGAAGAGCCAGTTGAAGCGCAGCCCGGCGGCCACGATTACGTCGGCCTGGCCAAGGGTCACCAGCAGGCCCACGTTTCCGCAGTCCCAGATCGAAAGCGGATG
>JBFZEY010000410.1:0-4873 GCA_041306625.1 Spirochaetota bacterium
CTGCGCGGGGCGTTTTTCGAACGTCTCAGGGAAATGATCGAAAGAAACGAACTGCCGGACGATGTCGACCGCCAGGTGCTTGCCTCAATTATCTTCAGGATGACGGCAACGCCGGGCTCCTGGAAACCGGAGGACTGGCATTGCGTATAAAACGATGTGTCGCCTCCAGGCCGGGGCTCTTCAACAACCGCACTCTCGAATTCAACGAGGGCCTGACGATCGTATACGGGCGCAACGGCTCGGGCAAGAGCGTACTCGCGCGCGCCATGATCGAACTCGTATGGGGGAGCGCCTACCCGATAACCCTGCTGAAAAAAGAAATCTGGGAGAACTTCTATCTCGAAGTTAATCTGGCCACGTCGTTCAATTATTCTTTTATACGCAACAGCGACAGGCTCCTCTCCATACTGGGCGGCGACGGGAAGCCCGGGACCGAGTTGTTCCGGGGTGATCCCGCCACGCCTCCGGAATCCGTGCGAAGCGCGCTTTTCGACCGGCTCGCATCGACCGTTAATGATCCCGCACTGCGCGGCATGTACTCCTCGCTTAACGCCGACGCGTTCCGCGCCATATCGTTCATTGCATCGCCCACCGACGCAACGGAAACACCGCCCCTTGCCTACGACATTGTACGGTACATGCTTCTGCAAGATGCCTCCGGCTTCTACGGCCTTTACCGTGCGGCCTATGGTGCCACGGCGGAGCGCAGGCCGGGGGACCGGCTTCTCGATGAATTCCTCAATGCCGAAGCCGAACTGAGGGAGATCGATAAAAAAACGCGCATAATCGACATTCAGCAATCGCGGGGAGATAAAATCCTGCGCGAACGCAGGCAGGTGGAAAACGAGATCGCCCGTATCGACAACCGGATCGCTGCGCTCAGGGTGGAACACATGCTCGCGGGCAAGCTCATCATGATGGTCGAAAATCTTGGATCGGTCGAGAAACGAATCGACGACATAGGCGCGGAATTACTGGACTCGGATGACCTGATAAAAACAATAGCCGCCCGTGAGGCCTCCATCGAAAGCAGGTTTCCGCAGTTCAGGGACTTCACCGACCAGAAAAAACAGAACCTCAAGCGCCTCCAGGAAACCTACCGCGAGATCAGGGACATACACGTGGCGCTCGACAACTACACCTCGGCGAGAAAGGCCCGTTTTCAAAAGGCCACGGGAATCCTCGCGCTTACCGGTTCCGGCGGAATTGCACTCATTTACTTCCTTGTAAGCAGGGGTTTGCTCGCGCTCCCGGTCAGGGTCAGGATGTACCTGCTTACCGGCCTCATGGGGCTGCTTGTACTCATGGCGGCCGTACTGTACCTGCCCCTCGTAATACCCCGAAGACCGCGCGAACTGGCGGCACTCCTCGACTCGAGAAATGCAATAGAAGCAAAGCTCCAGGAGATATTAAAAGAGAATGAGATAGAATTATTCGACTACAAGCTGGAAGCGGTGTACGGATTTCTGCTCCAGTACTTCGAGGAATACGGGGAATATGCGGACGGCCTCCTTGAGCTTTTCAGGCTCCGCGAAGGTCTTAAAAGCCCCGATTACCTGAGCGCCCTGCAGGATGAACGGCAGGAGTTGTCACGTGCCGCCAAATTGAAGAGGGAGGAGGTGCTGACCGACCTGCCCAGGCTCGCGCGGTACGGCTCCCGTGAAATCGACGAGGTTCGTATTCGTTCCGTCATGGAGGATATCGACAGGGAAATAGCCAGGCTCGATGGCGAGCGGCAGACCGAGGGGAAAATACTCGAACAGCTGGCCGGCGAAGTCGATACCGCCGGAAATTATGAAGACGAACTCAGGCTATTGGGTGAGAAGCGCGCGATGGCCGAGGAACGCTACGAACGACTTACGGCCCGAAAGAAAACGATGGATCTGATCGGCTCCATCTTCGAAGAGGTCATCGGTCGAAGGGAAGCCCGCCAGATCGCGAGGCTTGCCCGCTCAACCAGGGAGAAGTTCAACACCATTACCGAGAACCGGCATATAACCGAGATCGACGACGACGCGATAATCCGATTCATCAGGGCGGGTGGTCGCATCGACGACCTCAACCCGGCGCTCGCGCACCTCCTGCTGCTGGCCGTAAAAATAGCACTGTCCGATTTTATCCTCGAGTGGGGGATCGCGCCACCGCTGATCGTCGATGACCCATTTATCTTCATGGACGACCGTCGGGGCGAAAACCTGGAACGGCTGCTCGCAGAGGCGGCGCGGGAACGGCAGATAATCGTATTCACCCAGCACGGATCGCTTTCCGACCGCTCTTCGAGAATAGAGTTATAATCGATGGACCGCGACGGACAGCTAACATTTTCCGACGACCCTCTCCTGGTCGGCGTCAATGCCGCACACCAGCTCATCGAGGAGGGAGATTTCACCGGAGCGGTTAAAAAAATCGACGAGCTGCTTTCGGTAAACCCGGAATATCCGGGGCTGGCGGAAGGCTACCGCACGGCGAAATTCTGGAACAACCGCCAGCGTGAGATCGCGCGGCTCGATCGCGGCAAACAGACGGCTGATTTTCTGATGACGCAGTGGGAAATATTCAAGGCCTATGCACAGGAAAAAAATTTACAGAACTCCAGCGCCTACAAGTCGGCGATGCGCTACATTTTCTTCACCGCATCCGAGAACTACAAGACGGCGTTCCAGAGCCAGGAGAGCACCGCCGACAACTTCGATCTGCTGCTCAACCTGGGCCTCTGCTTTCTGACCCTCGGCGAATACCGCCAGACCGTGGAAACCCTTGAATATGCGCGCAGCTCGTATCGTTCCAGCGCGCGCCTGCTCTCCCTTCTCGCGGAGGCATATTACCACACGAACGAAATCCCGAAATCCCTGCTGCTTTTCCGCGAGGCGTTCTCGATAAATCCCGCCGAGATAGAAATGGGACTTCTCAAGGCCAAACCCATACAGGAAACACTGGTCGCCGTGGCGGAGAAAAAGCCTTCGGCGGCCGATGCGCGCGAATGGGTCCCGGTCATCGGCTTCATCGAGGACATCTTTTTCGTAAAGCGCCAGCTGAACATGCAACAGGTCGAGGGGATCCGCAGGGAGATTTACAGCCTCGAGAAGAGTTACCAGACCCTCAGCAGGGAACGCATCGAGAACTCGAACATCGCCCCACGGCTCATCAACAAGTACCTCTGGATGCTCGACTATTTCGAGTTCCAGCAGTACAATTTCGAGAGCCTGAGCGAAATCCGTTCACGCCTCATGCAGATCGACAGGCAACTCTTCGAGGAATTTTTCAAAAAGAACCGGAAGGAACCGAAAGCTCCCCGCTAAAAATATATTGACACTCCGTCTCGGTCCATAGAGATAATCCCTTGTGCCGGAATCGTCGATAATCGCTCTGTTTTAATCATTTAAGAGATTTCGCCGCGCATTCCGGGCCCGCTCTTTCCGGGACCGGCTGTACAAGGAAGATCGCGCGGGTGAAACAACCCGGTCTCACCGGGCATTCGCGCACTATTACGCATACAGGACCGAGCCATGGAACTCCCGTCATCGTACAATCCCAAGGAAGTTGAGGACAGATGGTACAGCACGTGGGAGGAGGAAGGCCACTTCCACGCCCGCGAAGACGATGGGAAAGAGCCGTATTCCATCGTCATACCGCCGCCCAATGTAACGGGCAGCCTGCACATGGGCCATGCACTCAACAATACGCTTCAGGACATCCTCTCCCGATGGCAGCGCATGAGGGGCAAATCCGTGCTCTGGATGCCGGGCATGGACCACGCCGGCATCGCGACGCAGAACGTCGTCGAGCGTCTTCTCAGGGAGGAGGGAAAGACCAAAAATGATCTCGGGCGCGAGTCCTTCGTCGAGCGCGTATGGGACTGGAAGAAACATTACGGCGGACAGATCAAGGGACAGCTCAAGCGTCTGGGCTGTTCGCTCGACTGGCCGCGTGAGCGCTTTACGCTCGACGAGGGCCTTTCGCGCGCGGTACGGAAAGTCTTTGTCAGCCTGTACGAGGAGGGCCTCATCTACCGCGGATATCGAATCATTAACTGGTGCCCCCGGTGCGAGACCGCGCTCTCGGACATCGAGACCGAATACAGGGACCTGAAGGGAAAGCTCTATCATATAAAATATCCGATCGACGCCGGCAACGGCTTCATCGTCGTGGCCACCACGCGGCCCGAGACCATGCTGGGCGATACCGGCGTCGCGGTAAACCCCGACGACGAACGCTACACGAATCTTATCGGCAGGCAGGTCGTCCTGCCGCTCATGAACAGAAAGATTCCGGTATTCGCCGACGATTACGTCGACAAGAGTTTCGGTACGGGCCTGGTCAAGGTCACGCCGGGCCACGACCCCAACGACTTCGAGATGGGCAAGCGTCATGGGCTTGAGGAGATCAACATCCTCGATCCGCGCGGCAACATCAACGAAAACGGCGGCGCCTACAAGGGGCTTTCCCGTTTCGAGGCGCGCGAGAAAGTGATCGAGGACCTCCAGGCGCAGGGGCTTCTCGAGAAAATCGAGGACCACGACCATTCGGTCGGCCACTGCTACCGCTGCAATACCGTCATCGAACCCTATCTCTCGAAACAGTGGTTCGTCAGCATCAAGCCGCTTGCAGACGAAGGAATACTTGCGGTAAAGGACGGGCGCATCCGCTTCGTCCCGACGACCTGGGAAAAGACCTACTTCGAGTGGATGTACAACGTGCGCGACTGGTGCATCTCGCGGCAGCTGTGGTGGGGACACCGCATACCCGCCTTCTACTGCGAATCGTGCGAACATGTTACCGTCGGGATGGACGATCCGACTTCGTGTGAAAAATGCGGTTCTGCCTCGATCCGACAGGACGAGGACGTGCTCGACACGTGGTTCTCGTCGTGGCT
>JBFZEY010000411.1:0-2975 GCA_041306625.1 Spirochaetota bacterium
TGGGACGCCTGAGCGCCATGTCGTTCATCTGCCATATGGAGCTCAGGGAAAAGGAGTTTCTTCTCGATCCGCTCGAGGTCCGCTACTCTCGGCTGATCAGGGAACACCCGGATCTGATCGACAGAATCCCCCAGTACCATATCGCCTCGTATCTCGGCGTGACCGATGTCGCCCTTTCGCGCATTCGGAAAAAAATCAAGCATTCCCGAGCCGAGATATTTTTCAGAAAAAATCTGTCCCCTTAACCCGGGTTAATTACAAACAGGGCCGGCCCCGCTACATTCAATCAGTAATGGTCGACCGCCTCGCTGCCAGCGAGGAATCGCCATTCATGCAACAACATCACACTGCAAGGAGCGGGCCATGAATGATTATGATGTCATCGTTATCGGTGCGGGCTGCGGAGGGCTGGGCGCGGGCGCCCTGCTGGCCCACCAGGGACGCAGGGTCCTTGTCGTAGAACAAAGCGAACGTGTCGGAGGATGCTGTTCGACCTTCGAGAAGCAGGGATACAAAATCGACCTGGGCGCCTCGATCATAGAATTCCCGCAGGTGATCGACTGGTGCTTCCAGAGGATGGGAACGACGTTCGCGAAGGAGGTGGACCTCATATCCGTGGATCCTGTCTTTTCCGCGATACTGCACGACGGTACGAGAGTCACCTATCCGAAATCCCTGGAAGGCACCGCGAAAGAAATCGGAAGGATCGCACCTGGAGATGTAAAGGGCTGGGGAAACTATTCCAAAAAAATGCAGGGTTTTCTCGACGCGGCCCTTAAAGGCTTCTTCGTCAGCCCCGCGACGAATTTAACGGATGTCATTAAGCTATTCGCCAGAACACCGGCGCTGCTGAAATACAACAGTATGTTTTTCGGCAGTTACGAGGGCATCATAAGAAAATACTTCAAGAATGAAAATGTCGTCGAATCATTTTCTTTCCACAGTTTTTACGCCGGACTGCCGCCGGCACTCCTCCCCGGGCATTTTGCCATGATCCCTTATGCCGAACATGCCGGTATCTATTACGCGAAAGGCGGCATGATCGGCATCCCGAAGGGTTTCCAGAAATGCGGGGAACGGTCGGGGATGAAGGTCAAACTCAACGCCGCGGTCAGGAAGATCCTGATCGAAAACAAAAGGGTGAAAGGGGTCCTGCTCGAGGACGGTACCGAGATAACCGCGCGCATAGTCGTCTCCAACATCAACGCCAAGAAGATGTACCTCGAGATGGTGGGCGAAGAGCATCTGCCATGGCTCGCGAAGGTCGGGCTGAAGAGCTACACCTATTCCATGGCGACGCCGATGCTGTACCTCTGTCTCGATTACCGGCCGCCGCTGGAAGATCATCATACGCTGATGACGCTGCCGATGGGACAGGTCAACGATTACTGGAACAATCACTATCTTAAAGGCACGTTTCCCGAAAAGCAGTTCGGTATTTTGAGCTGGACCACAAAATCAGATCCATCCCTTGCCCCGAAGGGACATCACATAATCGCGGTCACACTGGCCCCCGGCGTTTACAGGCTGAACGGAACCACATGGGACCGCGAAAAAGCCGCGCTGAAAGAAAAGATCATCAAATTTCTTTCCGCAACCTATCTGCCCGGTCTTGAGGATCATGTGGTTTTTTCGGAGCTGTCCACGCCGGTCGATTTTGAAAAGAGGCTGCGATCTCCGGAAGGCGCGATATACGCGCTGAGGCAGGACCTTCCTCACTCGATGATGTTCCGTCCCTCGGCCAGGTCGCGGCACGTCAAAGGCCTCTACCTTGCCGGAGCGTCGACGCATCCCGGCGGCGGGGTCCCGACCGTAACCGCGTCCGCCATGATAGCGGCCGACCTGATCGAAAAATACGAGAAATAGGGAGGAACCGAGATGAATACAGCGTTGATCGTAACGGGTGTTGTCGTTCTGCTGCTGCTTTTCGCGCTCAGAAAGAAAAGCAGGAGATCGTTCGCATGGAATCTCCTTCGGCAGGTCATCTACCTGGTCCCGAGGTACTTCGCCTGAAATGATGCGTACCGACCGGGCGATTCCCGGAAGGGCCTTTCCGGGGCACAAGGACAGCGTCTCGCCGGAGGCTCCCCTCGAGGGGGAGTGCCGGCGCGGCGTGCCCACGCCATTCGTCGAAAACACCACGCGTCCGCGCCCCTAACGGCCGGAGGACGACCCGCCGCCCCGGTCACCCGGATTGCGCCTCATTCTCAGAGGCCGCGTACGGCGGCCTATATCATTCGGGCCATCAACACGCCTTCGATCGCCATAATCTTTCCAAGCACCGTTTCGTCGGCGCCGTTGTCCACATCGATTATGTTATACGCATAATCCCCCCTGCTCTTGTTGAGCATGTCGGCGATATTTATCTTGTACTCGGCGAGCACGGGGGTTATTTGCCCGATCATATTCGGAACATTACGATTGGCGATCAACAGCCGCTTTTTCCCGGAAAATGGCATCACACACTCGGGGAAATTGACCGAATTGCGGATGTTCCCGCTTTCAAGAAAATCGACCAGCTGGTTTACCGCCATTATGGCGCAGTTGTCCTCGGACTCGGGGGTCGAGGCCCCGAGATGGGGCACCGGGATTACGTTGTCCAGGGTGATGATGTCATCGGTGGGAAAATCGGTCACGTAAAAGGACACGGTGCCGTTCGAGAGTGCCTCCTTGAGATCGGTGTGATTGACCATTTCCCCCCGGGCAAAATTGATCAGGCGCGCACCCTTTTTCATCATCCCGAATTTTCCCGCGTTCATCATTTCGCGGGTATCCTTGTTCAGGGGAGTATGAATGGTTATGTAATCCGATTCCGATATCAGGCTGTCAAGGCTCGCCGACTTTTTAACCGACCTCGACATCCCCCATGCGGATTCCACCGATATGTACGGATCGTACCCCCACACGTCCATGCCCAGGCCAACCGCATCATTTGCGACCATGACACCGATGGCGCCGAGCCCGATTACACCCAG
>JBFZEY010000412.1:0-3519 GCA_041306625.1 Spirochaetota bacterium
AGGGACGATTTCGAAGTGAGCATCGATGAATTGGACCGGCTGGTGGAATGGGCCGCTCCGCTGCCCGGTGTTTTCGGGTCGCGGATGATGGGCGGCGGCTTCGGCGGGTGCACCATCACCATGCTCGAGGCGGGCGCCGCCGCAGGGGAATTCGCACGGGAGATCGGGGCGAGGTTCCGGAGCGCGTACGGCGGCCCCCCGCAGGTTTTCGAATGCACCATCGGTGAGGGGGTGGGGGAACTGAAACCGTAGACGAGCGTGGTGCCGGCGTGTACGCTTATCCGGTAATGCCATTATCCTGTATAATGTCCATACACAGGATACGCTTGCGGAAATTGACGTCGCGGAACGCGACCGATATGGTAATGCAGATGTTCCGCGACGCGAGCGAGATGTAGGGCGCGGTGGTGTACTTGGGCAGCCCCGCCGCCAGCAAGAAGTAGTAGTCCTTGGACGACTGGTCGGTCCCCCTGTTGCCCGGCTGGAAAAAGAATCCTTTCGAATCGCCACCGCTCCCCGAGGAGAAGATAGTGTCGCTCGTCTGAATTCCGTCCTCGTCCAGAATATAGGCACATTCCAGCTCGGGGTGCGGTCTGATGAGCGCCGAGAGCGCCACGTCATATTCCTCGTCGGGAATGCGCGAGAGTTCGCTGATAAGCGTGTTGATGATCTGATTGTAGCTGCGGTGCTGAAATTTCTTGGCGTTGATTCGCTGTACGGTTCTTTCCTTTAAAGTCGCGGAGACTGTTTCTATTTTTTCTTCGATACCGTCCATGAGTGTTTCAATGCGCGGGCCCGGTTCGGCGAAATAATACCCCTGCAGCATGTCGACGCCGAGCTCGAGTGCGATGACAGCCTCGTCGATCGTCTCGACGCCCTCGGCGATAACGAGCGAGCCGGTGCGGTGGGCCAGGGCGACGAGCGATTTGACTATCTCGCTGCTGTGGTACTGCCCGGCGGCATTCTGGACGAGCGATTTGTCGATTTTAAGTATGTCGGGCTTGATGATCGAGATGCGGTCGAGGTTCGACAGCCCGGAACCGATGTCATCAAGAGCGATAAGGAATCCGTATACCCGGTAGAGAGCCACAAATTTTTTAAGGACCTCGATGTTTCGGATTTTCGATTCGATGATTTCAATGAGCACCTTGCCGGGCTGCATGCCGAGCGACCGGACGAGTTCCCTTAGATGATTTGAACCGACCGTTCCCTCGTCGAGGATGGATGGGTCGATATTAACGGTGAGAAGGTACCGTTCGGGGTTGTAATTAAATGCGCCGAAGCTTTCAAACGCCTTCGCCCGGCAGAGGCGGTCGAGGTCGGTGGTGAGACCCTCCCTTTCGGCCGTGTCGAAAAGCAACCGGGGGGGGAGCGGATCGGCACCGACACTTGAGATGCCGCGGCTCAGGGCCTCGAAACCGATCACTAATTTTTTTTTGACCGAAACGATCGGCTGGAAAAAGCTGACAATGTCACCTCTTTCCAGCATGCCGCGAATATCGATGTTGTTTTCGGTTTTGTGCATTGGAAACCCCGCAGAGCAGGTTATTTCGCGCTTATATGGTATACAACCTATCCCGGTCGGCAATTTATTCAAGAAAAGGAAGCGGGGAATGTCAACTAATAAGATTATTTTACCTTTCATTAACAATAGACTTCATGCGAACCGGCTGATTATCGGGGCCCTCACCGCCGGTAGCGGGGAATGCCCCGTAGTATGCGGTTCCATAGCAGGTCGGATACAGATGAAGCAGGACCGTGAATAAAGCCGGTTTTCCTGTCATTATCTTCGAAGGGACGGCAGAGGCGACGATTATTCGGGAGTGCGCGGATCGAATGCGGCTTCGTATTCCTTTGAGAGATATTTACACAGGACTTCGCCGGTAATATAGCCCTCCTCGACGAGGATCATACCGATGAGCTTGTTGGAGTCCTTCTGGATGGCGAGCGACCGATTGGCCTGCTCGGGAGTGAGCTCGTTGTTGCCGACGAGAATGTCCAGCAGTACCGGTTTATTCATCACCTTATCCCATTGTAGAGCCATTCGACGGCAGCGGCTGCCGTTATGCGGGTGAGCAGGGATCTTTATATTTCCTTCCGGTTCCGCGGAACAGCGCGGTGCGATACGACGCCTTACGGGGCTGTGGGCGATACTGGACTCGAACCAGTGACCTCCTGCATGTGAGGCAGGCGCTCTAACCGACTGAGCTAATCGCCCCGCCGCGAGAACCCTATGGTGCTCCGATGGCGGATGTCAAGCATTATCGGAGAAAAGCGTTTTACCTTTTCAGTTAAGGATGCTCTTTTTCGCCTCGAAGAGAAGATCGATGGCCCGGTCTGGATCCCCCGCGAGGAGATAGCAGAGGCTGAGGCTGAGCAGGCTGTCCCGGTCGCCAGGGGTCGTTTTTTCTCCCAGCGCGGCGATCTTGTCCTCTATCGTCCCATACCGGTCGGTGTAGATCTCGAGGGGGATCGAGCGGATGAAGTCGTCATAGGAGCGGTAGTCGTCTGCTTCGTCCCTGAGCGATTTGATTTCGCTCGCGGACTCGTCAAGGCGGTTCATGCGGTAGAGGACATCCGCGCGCAGTTTTCTCGCGCTGCCGTTGGCGGAGTCCGCTGCGAGGATACGGTCTATGAGTTCGAGCGCATGTTCGTGGTTCTTCCTGTCCAGTTCGATGATGGCGAGCGCGGTGAGAGCCACCCGGTTGCCGGAGTCCAGCTCGAGCACCCGGGCGAAGCAGGACTCAGCAGCCGCATGGTTGCGCAAGCGGCTGAACGAAAGCCCCATTACGAGCAGGGTGAGCGTGAACGAGCCGTTCTGCCTTCTGGACTTTTCAAGCGCGAGCACCGCCTGCTTGTATTCACCCGTCTTGTAGAGAAGGCTTCCCATGTTGAAGTGGACAAGGTAATCGTCGCCCAGTTCGAGCGCCTTCCGGTAGCACTCCATTGCTTCGCCGAGGCGGTTCATCCGCGAGTAGAGCGAGCCGAGGTTAAGGTACGCCTCCCTGTTCGAGGCATCGCTTTCGATTGCAGCCATATATTCGTGCATCGCCATGATGTAGTTCCCCTCCTTCTCAAGCCGCAGGGCGTTGTTGAACCGTTCGAGCGATGCGGGATAGTGCATGTGCCTCCTGCTGTGTCAGACCATCGCCTCTCCGCGCTCCGGGAACGGCCCCGTTCTACTGATACAGTATCGGCAGCTTCGGTGCGGGGGAAAAGCGTAAATATTATGTCACCACGATAATGGCTCCGGGCCGGGCGCTTTCTGCGTTAAAACTGGATGTAGACGAATTCACAGTCGTTCTTCCCGCGGTTGCCCCATTTCTCCACAAAGGAGCGCTCCAGGAGGATGGAGTCGCCCTTGCGCAGCAGGTGCTCCTCCCCGTCGATCGTGAGCGAAAGCGAACCGTTCACCACGACGATGAACTCCTTGCCCTTGTGCAGGAGAATGGGCCCCTCGACAGCCTGGTGCCCCTCGAGCGTTACATGATATGGCGCGAAGTCAGGTCTTTTTTCGTC
>JBFZEY010000413.1:0-5460 GCA_041306625.1 Spirochaetota bacterium
GTCTGCAAACAGAGCGGCTGGGTGGAACTGCTGCCCTGCGGCCTGGTACACCCCAACGTACTGCGCTACGGCAAGATCGATCCCGACAAGTGGTCGGGCTTCGCCTTCGGCCTGGGCATGAACCGGCTCATAATGATGCGCTACGGCATCAACGACATCCGCCATTTCCAGAGCGGCGACATCAGATTTCTCAGGCAATTTTAGCGAGGTACAGCAATGTGGCTTTCATTCAATATACTTTCCCGCATGGTTGATCTTTCCGGGCTCGATCCGGACGAGGTGGCGCTCCGGCTCACCATGTCCACGGCCGAGACCGAGGGTGTCGAACGCATGAACGCGCACCTGGACACCATCATCGCGGTAAAGCTCCTCGACGTGCGGCCGCACCCCAACGCCGACAAGCTCACCCTCTGCGACGCGGACACGGGAAGCGAAAAACTGCGCGTGGTCTGCGGCGCGCCCAACCATAAAAAAGGCGACATCGTGGCGCTGGCCACGGTGGGAACGCAGTTCGGCGGGGAATTCACCGTAAAGAAGACGAAGATCCGCGGCGAGGACTCGTCGGGCATGCTCTGCTCGGAGAAGGAGATGGGCCTCTCGGACGACCACTCGGGCATCATGATCCTTCCGGTCGACACGAAGCTCGGGGCGACGATGAGCGAGCTCTTTCCCTCCTGGCGCGACACCCGCATTGAAATCGACAACAAGTCGATCACGCATCGGCCGGACCTCTGGAGCCACGCGGGCTTCGCGCGCGAAATCGCCTCGCTCTACGGGCGTGCCTATACGAGTCCCGTCGATATGTCGATCCCGAAAAGCTTTCCCGCCGGCGCTTCATTCGATGTACGGATCGATTCGCCCGATGGCGCGCCGCGTTACTGCGGGCTTTCGGTAAAGAACATAAAGATCGCCGAATCCCCCGAGTGGCTCAAGGCCGCGGTGAGTGCCGTCGGCATGCGCCCGATCAACAACATCGTCGACATCACCAATTATGTCATGGTCGAGATCGGCCAGCCCATGCACGCCTTCGATCGTACAAAGCTCCGCGGAGACGCGATCATCGTGCGCATGGCGGCGGAGGACGAAAATCTTACCACGCTCGACGGCGAGGAGCACCGGCTTTCGACCGAGGACGTGGTGATCGCCGACCGCGAAGGCGCGGTGGCGCTTGCCGGCGTAATGGGCGGCGGGAACAGCGAGATCGACGACGCCACGACCGAAATCGTCCTGGAGGCGGCAAACTTCAATCCCGTTAACATCCGCAAGTCCGCCGCGCGCTATGCGCTGCGCACCGAGGCGGCGATCCGCTTCGAGAAATCGCTGGCCCCCGGGCTCTGCGAGGCGGCGATCATCCGCTCGTTCGACCTCATCAGGCAGATCATTCCCGGGGCCGAGGCCTCCAGCCGCATTGTCGACGCGTATCCCGTAAAGGCGAAGCCGGTGCGCGTTTCGACGAGCATGGAGTTTATCCGCAGCAAGCTCGGGCATCCCGTCGACGATAAGCGTATCGCCGAAATTTTGTCCAGTCTCGATTTCGAGTTGAAGGGCGACGCGGGGGCGCTCGACATTGGCGTGCCCGGCTACCGGGCGACGCGCGACGTATCCATCCCCGATGACATCGTTGAGGAGGTCGGCCGGATATACGGTTACGACAACATACCGCCAAAAGCGCCTATGGTACCCTGCGCTCCGCCGCCCGCCAATGAAAAGCGGGCCATGGAACGGCGCGTAAAGCAGATACTCTCGCGCAACCACAATCTCATCGAGGTGAGCAACTACTCCTTCGTGGGCGAGGACCTGCTCAATCGCCTGAAGATAAACGGGGACCGCGAGCTGAGGCTCAGGAACCCGCTTTCGCAGGAGCAGGACCGCCTGCGCCGCAGCCTTGTTCCGAATCTCATCAAAAACATCGAGCTCAACCAGCGCTATAACGATGCGTTCAGGATATACGAACTGGGACGCGTATATTTAAAGGAAAAGCGCACCGATACCGCTCTCGCCGTCGAGAACACCCGTGTGACCGGCGCCGTGTACCGGAAAAAGTCGGACTCGCCGCTCTTCTACGAAGCTCGCGCCATCGCCGCAGACATGCGGGGTCAGATCGGCGTGAGCGGGGTGCGGCTGCTCCCCGCGGAAAAGGACCTACCGCCCTATGCGCATCCCGGACGTTCGCTCGAAATTGTGATCGGGAAGGACCGCTCGGGCCTCGTCTTCGAGCTGCATCCGGCCGCGCGGGAGGCCTTCGATATCCGCGGCCCGGCAGCCCTCTTCGACCTGGACCTGGACGCCGTCATCGCCGCGAAGAAGACCGGCCGCGCCTTTACGGAACTCCCGCGCTTCCCGGAAGTGCCCTTCGAGCTCTCCGTGCTCGCTGACCGGTTCACCTACGCCGCCGACATCATGGAGACCATACGCAAATCCAGCCGCGAACTGGTGCGCACCGCCGATGTCGTATCGGTGTACGAGGGCGACCCGGTGCCCGCCGGCAAAAAGTCGGTTTCGATACGCGTGGTCTTCGCGGCCGCCGACCGGACGCTGGGCCCCGATGAGATCGAGAAGGCG
Source organism: Spirochaetota bacterium (assembly GCA_041306625.1). Classification (GTDB taxonomy): domain Bacteria; phylum Spirochaetota; class UBA4802; order UBA4802; family UBA5368; genus MVZN01. The sequence goes on from JBFZEY010000413.1 coordinate 2,563, forward strand.
CAGAAGAAGGTCATCGGCGACCTCGACGCGAAGGGATTCAAGCTGCGCTAAGGGGATTCCCCATGCTTGTTCAAATCCCCTCAGCCGCTGGCAACTCCTTTTTGATAAAGGGGGGCCTGATCATGGGAACCGGTTATAGTTGCTGCCGAAGTGGTATTCCACACAATTACATTAAGCCTAATTAACAGAATTAAACAGGCGACGATCATACCCGTCGCCTGTCTAATTTGAGCTGATATTGCAAATACTCTAAATAAAGGTCTGCGGCTCCTTCCGGTCCATGCAGTTCGCCACGAGCCTGTTCACGGTCGCCCTGACCGGTTCGGCCTGCACTACCCGCGCCCCGGTCGGGCACCGTTTTACGCAGGCGTGGCAGAGGATGCAGCGCGCGGCGTCCGTAATAATCTTTACGTCAACGGTAACGGCGCCGGTCGGACAAACGCTTCCGCAGGTACCGCACAGCGTACACAGCGCCTCAAGGCTGACGGGGGCGATGCCCGCATTGGGCATGCGTTCGCGGTGAGGGACGTTGCCGGGCACATCAAGCGATGACGCGGCATTTGAATGAGCGTGAGAATCAACTTTGAGCCTCGCCGCTTTTCCGAATTCCCGGGCCGTCGCCAGGTCTTTTTCGTCCGGCCTCCCGAGCGCAACCGGCGCCTGTTTCCCCGAGAACGAATGCTCCCCGATGAACGCCGCCCCGGCCACCGGAGTGAAGCCCGCGGAAATCGATAGTTCCTTCAACTCCAACAGCGCGTCTTCGAAGGCCCGGTTGCCGTATACGACCACAATGACCGCCGGTATTTCCCGGGCTTTGATCTTTTTCAATCGCTCAATCGCCGTCAGGGGAACCCGCCCGGCATAGACCGGTACACCGATGAGTGCGATTCCGGAGTCGATTTCCGTGATTCCGGCACCCGGGGACGGTGGAAGCGTAAGGTCGACATGCAGGGGTTTATTAAATCCCATTCCTTCGGCTATGGCCTCAAGGGTGCGCCTTGTGGTACCGGTGGGTGAGAAACAGACAAGCGTAAGGCGATGGTCATTCACTGTAATCCCCCGCAGATCAATATTTCAGGGTAATGAAAAACAAACGCGCAGGCACTCTATTAAACAACCGTTCGGCGTTAAATAAAAAGGCGGAGTCGCATACTTTACCGGCTCGATTCGCTCTCCAGCAACAGCTCCAGGTATGATCGCCGCTCAAACCGCGAAAGCCCCAGCCGTTCTGCGAGGGCGAAGAGTTTCTGCTCCGCCGCCTCGCGGTCTTCGCTCAGTATCTCTATCTCGGCGAAGTCGCCCAGGCCATCGACGCTGTCAAGGCACACATGCGCGCCCTCCAGCACATAGAGTTCGCGTCGCTTCCTTACGACGCGCACCGGCCGGAAGCCCAGGCGCGCGAGGACCTCGGCGAAGGCGTCGGCGTCGCCTATGGCGATCTCGTTCTCGTAGCGTGTTTTGGAGCGCGTGCCGATCTTGGGGCCCTTGTAGGTCACGACCGAACCCTCCGGCGTGCGGCGAATGCGCAGGGCCTCGTCGGTCTGCGCGAAATCGCGCGATGGATGGTTGAAGTAGGAATCCTCCTCGATGAGCGAGCCTTCAAGCACGCCGCCCAGCGACACAATCGCCGCGCGCAGAGAGCCGGGATCATCACAGTACGACTTTATCTCCACCTCGAGCATGGATGTCTCCTCAGTGCCCGGCCCGTGTGAGCGGCCTGGCCAGGGCGAGGCCGTCGGGCCCGATGGTCCGGCGCTCCACGCCGTTTATTTTAATGACGACACCCGCAACGCCCTCAAACTGCGTGGCGGTATACACGATCTGGTCGATGCGGTTCATCAGAATACTGCCCACGGCGTTGCGCTCCAGGGCCTCGTTGAAGTCGATATGGGCCACCCGGTTTTTAATCACGACGCCCCGCACCACGAGCCCGCCGGGGAGCGCCGAGAGCAGTCCCGACTGCTCCTCCCTGCCGCTGGGCCCCTTCGCCAGCTCCTGCATGGCGCCGAGGAGCGGCATATCGGCCCTGATGGTGCGGCGCGAGTACGCGAGGTTCACCTTTTCGGTTTTCTCGTTGAAGCGGAGGAAGTAGAGCCGCACCTCCCGTTCGGGTGTGAGCGCCTGGTCTCCGGTGGATTTTTTATCCTGGCGCACAGTCTCCTTTTTCTCCGTCTTTGCGTCGGCGTCTTTTTTAGCTTCCGCGTCTTTCTTGCCGGCATCCGCGGTCTCGTGCCGTTCGGAGGGACGATCCTTGACCTGCATGACTCCCGGCTGAAAATAGAGCCGATTGGCCAGGAACACGACGGCGGTGAGGAGTACGAGTATGGCGAGCACGTAGAACGCCCTGCCGCCCGAATCGCCGGAAGACGGTGCGGTTTTGCGCGCGGTGGGAGCCTTGGACCTGGATGGTGCCGCGGCCCCTGACTTTTTGCCTGTTCCGCGGCCCCCGGCGGCGGCCGGTTTCTTTGTGCCCTTCGTTGATTTCGTCATCAGCGCATCCTCACGTTCATACTGGGCGGCCGCAGTGCGGTCCCGTTGATCGCCATAGTACGGCCGCTCGTAAAATTTTTCAACCCTCTTTATTCATCCCGGCCGAGCAATGATGTAAGCTTCATAAGCATCCGGAAATTATTCTAATTTACTTTTCAGCCCGCTCCCTTATACAATTAAGTCCTGATCGACGCATCCCGGCGTTCCGCTTTTCCGCGGCATGCCCAATTATATTATACGGACAGGAGAACACCAGTGAAACCATCCCCTCTCACCCTGATAAAAACGGCGTTTATCATCCCTCTCATCACCGCGACGGTACTCTATGCCGTGGGCCCGTTCGAGAAGGACAGCGACCACGACGGCTTTCCGGACGACCTCGAGATCGCCACCGGCTACAATCCGCGG
>JBFZEY010000414.1:0-4766 GCA_041306625.1 Spirochaetota bacterium
GACCACCCTCACAATCGAGCTGGACGAAGCGATCGTGCTCAACAATGAGTCATTTTACGACGAGCTTGCCGCTGTTGTCAAGAAGTGCGACCGGCGTCACATTGTGCTGGATTTTTCTAAAGTTGATATCATCGACGACTGCGGCCTGCAGGCGATCACCAAGCTGTTCGAGCGCTATGGTCGCAAAGGATATTCCTTCGCACTGTGTAATCCCCGGCGTACCATACTGAAGCTCCTTGTTTTCCGCGATATGGTTGACCGAATCGATATACGCTTCACGGCCGATTACCAGCCATAGTCTGCAATCCTCCTCAATCAGGATTCGTTGCCGTTGTACCGTGAAAGCGATGTCCGTATTGAGGGGAAATGATCGAATGCCCCCATCGGAAAAGCCGTGCTGCAGGTTTTTTTAGTGATTTTTTCTTTCGATGCATGGTTAAATAAACAAAAAAGTCGATTGCTTTGGGTATTTTTAGCTGTATTTCTATTATTTTGCCATTTCCAGGGCATTAATTGTTATAACTTTGAAATAATGAATAAATGTGGCTTTATTGGAGAGTATTATCATTTAAACGTATTTAATTGGCTATAATCAAGCTTGATCCGGGATAAAGAATATGTTATTTATATATTATTAGCACTCATCAGATTGAGTGCTAATAATTCTCTTGACAGTATTAGGCCGTTCAAATAATACAATTTCATGCTGTTAACTCCGTTGTCCCGGGGATATGGAGGCTGAGTCTTTCAGCAGTAGGTGGTGTCATGAAGTCGTTATTTTCCGGTGCGAGAAGTGAAAATAATAGATTGGTGTAAACCGGAAAGATGGATACTATCGCAACGGTATTCCGCGGCGGGAGCGCCATAAATGACTCCGGTTTTGCAGCAATTCTACTAAAACTTTTGTATAAGAAGGAGGAGTAACGTGGCTATCAGACCATTAGGAGATCGTGTCCTCATCGAGGTGCTGGAGGAGGAGCTGCAGAAACAGGGAGCTCTTTTTATCCCGGATACCGCGAAGGAAAAACCCCAGCAGGGGAAAGTTGTTTCCGTCGGCAAAGGCCGGTTCGAAGACGGGAAGCTTGTGCCTCTGGATGTCAAGGCGGGCGACGTTGTGCTGTACGGCAAATATGCCGGCACGGAAGTAAAACATGATGGCAAAGAGTATCTGATCGTTCGTGAAAACGATATTCTTGCCATACTTGAATAACATTATTACGCGAGAGGAAGGTTGAATTATGGCGAAACAGTTGCAGTACAACGAAGAAGCGCGGCGCTCCATCCTGGAGGGAGTCGTAAAGCTCAGCGATGCGGTTAAAATCACGCTCGGGCCCCGGGGACGGAATGTCGTTATCGACAAGAAGTTCGGATCTCCGACCATAACCAAGGACGGAGTCACCGTTGCCAAGGAAATTGAGCTTGAAGACAGTTTTTTGAACATGGGAGCGCAGATGGTGAAGGAGGTCGCCACCAAGACCAATGACGTAGCCGGTGACGGTACCACCACCGCAACGATTCTCGCGGCTGCCATCTATCGTGAGGCGCTTAAAAATGTAACCGCGGGCGCGAACCCGATGAGCCTCAAGCGCGGTATGGATAAGGCGGTCGAGGTGACCGTAAAGTTCATTGCTGACACTGCGCGCGAGATAAAGGACAAAAAGGAGATTGCGCAGGTGGCGTCCATATCCGCAAACAACGACACCGAGATTGGCGACCTCATCGCCGAAGCGATGGAGAAGGTCGGCAAGGACGGCGTTATCACCGTTGAAGAGGCAAAGTCCATTGCCACCAGCCTGGAGGTTGTCGAGGGCATGCAGTTCGATCGCGGATATATTTCGCCATACATGGTGAATGATCCCGAAAACATGGAGGCGGTACTCGAAAACGCGTTCATCCTGATTCACGACAAAAAGATCGCGACGATGAAAGATCTTCTTCCCGTTCTCGAAAAGGTCGCTCAGGCGGGCAAGCCCCTTCTGATAATCGCCGAAGAGGTCGAAGGTGAGGCCCTTGCCACCATCGTGGTCAACACGCTCCGTAAGACCATCAGCTGCGTGGCCGTCAAGGCACCGGGTTTCGGTGACAGGCGAAAAGCGATGCTGGAGGACATAGCGGTTCTAACCGCCGGCCAGGTCGTCTCCGAGGATCTGGGACTGAAGCTTGAGAATACCACCGTGGATATGCTCGGAAAGGCGAAAAAGATCATTATCGACAAGGAAAACACCACGATCATCGAGGGCGGCGGCAACCAGAAAGAAGTACAGGGCCGCATCAGCGTGATCAAGAAGCAGATCGACGATACCACGTCAGAGTACGACAAGGAGAAGCTCCAGGAGCGCCTTGCAAAGCTCGCAGGCGGGGTGGCCGTAATTAACGTGGGCGCCGCGACCGAGGTCGAGCTGAAAGAGAAGAAGGCACGTGTAGAAGACGCCCTTTCCGCGACCCGCTCGGCTGTTGAAGAAGGGATTGTGCCCGGCGGCGGACTGATGCTCCTGTACGCCCAGAAGGTCGTAAAAGGGATGCTCGGCAAGCTCGAGGGCGACGAGAAGATCGGTGCCGAGATCATCGCGAAGGCCGTCGAGGATCCCATGCGTCAGATTGCGAACAACGCCGGCGTTGAAGGATCCGTAATCGTGGAGAAGGCCAAGGGCGAGAAGCAGGGTATCGGATTCAACGCCAACACCATGGTATGGGAAGACCTCATGAAGGCGGGTATTATCGACCCGGCGAAGGTCGTCCGGTCGGCGCTGCAGAACGCCGCTTCGGTAGCCAGCATGCTTGCCACCACCGAAGTGCTCATAACCGACAAGCCCGAGGAGAACAAGGGCGGACCGGCGATGCCTCCGGGCGGCATGGGCGGCATGGGCGGTATGTACTAAGCCGTTGATCCACAGACCACACAAAGAGAGGGGCATCGATGCTCCTCTCTTTTTTTATCCCCGTAGATGGCGCTGTTTTTTAAGGTCTAGTTATGTTGATCGTTTTTTTAACGCGATACGGCGGCATGGACTGTGATTCATGGTAGGTCCGAATTGAAATTTCAGCCAGCAGTCCGAGCATGATGAACATTGTGCTCAGTATAATAAACATTACCGTAAGGAGGAGGAGTGGATTCCGAATCATACTGTGACGTAGCAGAACCTTCATAAGTATGACCGCCGTGCCGCTCAGTATGCTGCCGGCGAAAAGGATGATCGCTGCTCCGCCGAAGACATAGATCGGTTTGGTCGAGAATGAGCCCATGAACTTGACCGTAAAAAGGTCGAGTATTACCTTAAAGGTGCGGACAATGCCGTATTTGGATTTGCCATAACGGCGTGGATTGTGGTTTACCGGTATTTCGGTTATCGAGGCCCCCACCCACGAGGCGTGGATCGGTATAAAGCGGTGCATTTCCCCGTACAACTTGACCTGCCGGAGGACCTCGCCCCGGTAGGCCTTGAGCGAGCAGCCAAGGTCGTGAAGGCGGACTCCGCTTACCCTCGAAATAAGCCTGTTGGCAATGCGCGATGGGATGGTCCGTATAAACAGGTTGTCCTTCCTGTTTTTGCGCCAGCCGCTTACAACATCATAACCCTCGCCGATTTTTTCAAGGAGTCGCCCTATGTCGCGGGGATCGTTTTGCAGATCTGAATCCATGAATACCAGAATCTCACCCCTCGAATGGTTTATGCCCGCTGCCATCGCCGCGGTTTGCCCGAAATTTCGGCGAAACTGAATGAGCTTTACCCTGGTGTCGCGTGCGGCGAGTGCCGAAAGAATTTCGAATGATCTGTCGGTGCTGCCGTCATCGACAAAGAGAATTTCGTAGGTGATCTTGAGCGCATCGACCGCTTTAACGATTTCCTCGTACTGGAGCCTGATATTCTCTTCCTCGTTGTACAGGGGAAGCAGAATGGAGAGATAGGGCGCGGTGCGACTTTTTTTGCGTGCGGGTTGACGCATTGTATTCTCCTGGCAAGAGGACTCGGTGCCCCGGCGGGAGCACTGCCTGCTATGATTGTGTGAATTACTGTAATTCATCAAATCATTTTCATGAATAAGGAGTAATTTTTATTTGACCGCGAAGCAGACACTGCGATGATTCTGCAGATAAGACGATGGTGATTGACTGTCTAAATTGACTCAGGACGGCGGGAAGGCTGATGGAACGTATTCTGGAATCACTGCGTGAACAGCTCGGTCAGTGGGGGATGATCGCCCGGGGTCATGCTGACAGAACGAAAACCAGACTTGTCGGGACCGTGTGCGACGTGGTGCCCCGGGAGATACTCGAGGCTTTCGGAGTTACTTTCCTGCATCTGCCGTTACTCGTAACCGAAGGCGGTTCTGCCGTTTCGTCTGAGGATCGAATTACTGCAGCCCTTGAGGTCTGTGATTGCGTTATCGTACCCGAGGGCTGTGCAGCGTACAGGCGGGCCCTTGAATCGAATACCGGACGGATCATTTCCTTTGTGCACCCGCACGGATATGGTGAGGATGCGGCGATTGCTCTGCATAATTCGATCGACTCGCTGATACAACGGCTGGGTTTCGAAGGTATTGACCGGATTGACCCCGAAAGGCTGACGCTTGCCGTGGCAGAGTACGATACGGTTCGGAGGATGACCCGGGGCATAGCCTCCCTCCGGCATCAACGACGGCATGCCCTTTTGCAGAGCGACCTCATGATGGTTTTTGAGGCGGCGGGGGCGTTGCCCTCGGGCGTGGTGACCGGAGCGTTGGCGGGGATTCTTGATGCGCTCAATGCTTACCCGGTTTCGGAA
>JBFZEY010000415.1:0-10574 GCA_041306625.1 Spirochaetota bacterium
CTGCGAGAGGCGGGCTACCAGACCTGCGCCATAGGGAAATGGCATGTCGGTGATTTCGGCCTGTATCCCGAGTACCACCCGGAGAATAACGGCTTCGACCGGTTTTTCGGCGTGCCCTACAGCAACGGCCAGGACCCCTTCCCGCTCTACCGGGGGAAAACGCAGATCGAAGAAAATATCCAGGGGGATGACCAGGCGAAGCTTAGCCGGATCTACACCGAGGAGGCGATAAAATTTCTCGACGAACGGGACGGGAAGCCGTTTTTCCTGTATCTGCCGTACAACGCGCCTCACCGGCCACTGCACCCGTCGGAGAAGTTCCGCCGAAAATCCCGCAGCGGTCTGTACGGCGACGTGGTGGAGGAGCTGGACCACTACGTGGGCAAACTGCTCGACGCCCTTCGGGACAGGGGGCTGGAGCAAAACACCCTGGTCTTTTTCTCAAGCGACAACGGGCCGTGGTATAACGGCAGCGCCGGCGGTCTGCGCGGCGGCAAGGGTCAGAGTTTCGAAGGCGGCTTCCGCGTGCCGTTGATGGCGAAGTGGCCCGGGCATATAAAACCGAACTCCCGGTGTGCCGAAATGACCTCCATCCTCGATATCTTCCCGACACTCCTCTCCATCGCCGGAGTGAATGCGCCGGTTGATCGGGTAATAGACGGAAAGAATATAACGGGACTGCTCACCGGCAAGGGCCGAAAGACGCCCCACGATACCCTCTATTTCTATCATCATGACGATCTCGAGGGCGTGCGCCACGGTTCTTACAAGTATTACCGAATGATAAACCATTACAAATATCCCCTGCCGACCAACAAGAAATGGGGAGGCGTGGGCAAGGCCAGGATCGGCGAGTGGCCGCTACTCTACGACCTTACAACCGATCCGGGAGAAAGCTATAACCTGGCGCAGAACATGCCCGGGGTGGTGGAAAAAATGGAGACCATCATGACAAAATGGGGGAAGGCCATGGCCGCGAACCCGGCCGGAATAATCAAGTGAGGCCGGTCTCCACCCTACATCGGCCTTGAGGTCCCCGGCGGAACGGGCACCTGATCGCGCAGCTCCTCGCTGAGGTGATAGATCGCGCGCCACACGTGGTAGGCGAGCCTGTCGAGCCAGCGCATGGCCTCGAGACGGCCCATGGCGTCCTCCGGCTCCAGTTCCCCGCGCGCCGTGCTGGCGAGGAGCTCCACCCGCTTTGCACGGCGGATCCCGGCGATTGACTGCGACATGGCTTCCACCACTGTGAGCGGGGCGCTGTCGGTGTGGCCCTGGAGCCAGCGCACCACCATGTCGATACGCGAGAGCTGTTCGAGCGCGATGAGGCGCAGCTCCGGGTGATGGGCGATCTCGCGCATCTCGTCAACCTCGCGGCAGGTTTCGACCAGACGCTCGAGGTGGTCCACCGAATGAAGTACCGAGAGGTGGCGCTGGTGGACCTCGGACGACTCGGGCTGCGAGCGCACGCGCGAAAGGAAGCGGCCGGTCTCGCGCAGCGCCGTACCGGCCTCCGCGATGTCGTCGGCAATATCGTGAAAGGACGCCTCGGCGTTCAGGATGCGCCTGAGCGATTCCATGACGACCGCGGCGATGCCGATGACGGTTCGGCGCGCCGTCTCGATCGCGACCGAGGCGAGGTTGGTGACCGAAATATCGAGGTTTCGCGTAAGGCGGGAACCCTTTTCGGGGATGGCGCGCTCGATGAGCCGTCCCAGCGCCGGGATAAACGGGTACATGATCATGATGCCAAGGAGATTAAGGGCGCTGTAATAGGCCGAGAGTACCATGGCGGCGTCGTCGATGCCGACCACCGCGCAGGCGGCTTCGATCGCGGCGAGGAAGGGCGTGAATATCGCGTACACGACGCCCCCCGCCACCACGTTGAATATGATGTGCACGAGCGCCGCCCGTTTCGCCTGCACCGAGGCGCCGATCGCGGCGATGACGGCGGTGGAGGTTTTCCCTATGCTCTGCCCTATGACGAGCGCGGCTGCCTGGTCGAGCGTGACCGCCGAGGTGTGGAGCGCGGCGAGCGTGGTGACGAGCGCGGCGCTTGAGGACTGCATGATGATCGTCATGGCCGCGCCGATGAGGATGAGGATGAGGCGCCCGAGGAGATCGGTGTCCGGGAAGGCGGCCACGTCGATCCGCGCGGCGAGGTGCTCCATCCCTCCCTGGAGGGTCGAGATCCCCACGAAGAGCATGCCGAAGCCCGCCATCACCATCCCCGACGACGCCTTTTTGCCGCGCGAGAGCAGCATGAGAAGCGCCCCCACGCCGACCAGCGGCATGGCCAGGAGCCCGATACTCAGCTTAAACCCCAGGAGCGAGACCAGCCAGCCGGTGGTGGTGGTGCCGAGGTTCGCACCGAAGATGATGGCGATCACCTGGGTGAAGCTGATGAGTCCCGCCGAGACGAATCCGATGGTGGCGAGGATCGTGGCGCTCGAGGCCTGCACGAGCGAGGTGACGACGAAGCCGGAGGCGATGCCTGATATCGGCCCCCCGGTAAAGCGCGTGAGCACGCGCCGAAGCGTGTCGCCTCCGAGCGACTTGAGCCCGTCGGTCATGATGATCATGCCGATGAGAAATATGCCGATGCCGCCGAGTATGGTCGCGATCATGATCGATATATAGCACGGCGCGCGAAAAACGCGAAGTTCGGGGTCCGGTCGCGCGCTGTGTGTCCGGTGTATGCTTATACTATCGGCAGGTGCCGCGGGGGGGCATTCGCAATTATTTGGTTGAAAAAATACCGTTATCCCCTACGCTTAACCCTTCCGGCCCGTGGCCGGAAACGCCTGGAAGGAAAACGGGACACATGCCATATAAAAATATGCGGCAGTTCATCACCCGGCTCGAGAATCTCGGCGAGCTCCGGCGCGTCGCCGTTGAGGTCGACCCGGTCCTCGAAATAACCGAAATCGCCGACCGCATGAGCAAGAGCGGCGGGCCGGCGCTCCTCTTCGAAAAGGTGAAGGGCTCGCCACACCCGCTGCTCATCAACGCCTTCGGGAGCTACGCGCGCATGAGGCTCGCCCTGGGCTGCGACAGTTTCGACGATATCGCTTCAAGGATCGAGTCGATGGTGAAGATGCAACCGCCGGCGGGGATAATGGACAAGCTTCGCATGCTTTTTACCCAGAAGGAGCTTGCCGGCTATATGCCGAAGAAGGTAAAAAAGGCCCCCTGCCAGGAGAGGGTGCAGACCGGCGGCGCGCTGCTGGACGGGCTCCCCGTCGTCACCTGCTGGCCGCTCGACGGCGGCCCCTTCATCACGCTGCCGATAGTGATTACTCGCGATCCGGACTCGGGTGTGCAGAACTACGGCATGTACCGCATGCAGAAGTTCGACAACGCATCGACCGGCATGCACTGGCAGTACAACAAGGACGGCGCGCGCCACTACCGCAAGTACAAGGAACGCGGCGAGCGCATGGAGGTGGCGGTGGCGCTCGGCGGGTCGCCCGTGGTGACCTACGCGGCCACTGCGCCGCTTCCCCCCGACATCGACGAGATGCTCTTCGCCGGCTGGCTGCAGTCGGCGCCGGTCGAGCTGGTGAAGGCGAAAACGCTGGATCTCCTGGTCCCGGCCGAGTCCGATTTTGTGCTGGAGGGCTATGTCGATCCCGGCGACGAGCGGATCGAGGGACCCTTCGGAGACCACACGGGATTCTACTCCCCCGCGGACACATACCCGGTATTTCATATAACCTGCGTGACGATGCGCGCCGACGCCGTCTACCCGGCAACGATCGTGGGCAAGCCCCCGATGGAGGACTGCTACATGGCCAAGGCCACAGAGCGGATTTTCCTGCCGCTGATGAGGCTCATCGCCCCGGAGATCGTCGACATAGAGCTTCCGCTGGAGGGCGTCTTCCACAACTGCGCGCTCGTCTCGATAAAAAAGGAGCACGCCGGGCAGGCCCGCAAGGTTATCCACGCGCTGTGGGGCATGGGACAGATGGCCTCGACAAAGTTCATCGCGGTCTTTGACCACGATATCGACCTGCGCGACTACAGCACGGTGGTCTGGAAACTCCTGAACAACGTCGATCCTCAGCGCGACCTCGTCCTCTCTGGCGGGCCGCTCGACGCGCTGGACCACTCCGCGCCCTACGCGAACTTCGGCGGCAAGATGGGAATCGACGCCACGCGCAAGACGCGCGAGGAGGGCATGGGACGCGACTGGCCCGACGAGATAAAGATGTCGGATGATATAAAGAAACGCGTTAACGAACGGTGGAAGGAATATGGATTTTAAGAAATTCTCGGAAATGATTATGATCGAGCAGACGCTTTTCGCGCTGCCGTTTGCCTACCTGGGTGTGCTCTTCGCCGGGGGAGGGGGCTTTGTGGACTGGGTGTGGGTGACGATCGCGCTTGTCGCCGCGCGCACGGCCGGCATGTCGTTCAACCGCGTCATCGACATCGAGATCGACCGGAAAAACCCCCGCACGAAGGACCGCATTCTCGCGCGCGGGGACGCCAACCCGGTCGAGATTTTACTCTACGGCGCGGCGGCCTCGCTCGTCCTGATATTCGCGGCGTACATGCTTAACACGCTCTGCTTTTATCTTTCGTTTCCCGCGGTCGCGATGCTCGCCACCTATTCGTATTTCAAGCGCTTCACCGCCGGGTCCCACTACTACCTTGGCCTTGTAGAGGCGGCGGCCCCCGTCGGGGGCTATCTCGGCGTGACCGGGGAGTTTGATGCTCTGCCCTTCATCCTTGGCGCAGCGATCATGATGTGGATCGCCGGACTCGACCTGTTGTACGCGATACTGGACGTGGATTTCGACCGCGAGGAGAAACTTCACTCGTTTCCGGCGCGTTACGGCGTGGAGCGGACGCTTAAGGTCTCGGCGGTATCGTACTCGGCGGCGGTCATCGCGCTCTCGGCGGCCGGGTTTTTCTCGCGGCGCGGCATAGGCTACTGGGTGGGTGTGGCCTGCGTGGCGGTGATCTTCACGGCCCAGCAGCGCCTGGCGCGCGGCGAGGACCCGGATTCGGGCATCAAACAGGTGTTCGAGCTTAACCGGTATGTCGCGCCCGTTCTCTTCATCGGCACATTTCTGGATGTTTACCTCGACCAGGGCTAAACTGCTCCCATGTACATACTCGGGATAACCGGCGCGAGCGGCGCGATACTCGGCATCCGCCTGGCAGAGGAGCTGCTCGGCGCGGGGAAAACCGTCGGGGTTATCGTTTCGGCTGCGGCGTGGAACATCATCGACTACGAAATCGGTGCCGGTGAGATGCGCGATCGTTCGCTTTCCATGCTCATCGCGCGGCGCCGCCCCGATTGCAATCTTTCACTCCTCACCGAATACGCCAACGAGGACCTCTTCGCCCCGCCGGCGAGCGGGAGCTTCCGCTTCGACGCCATGGTCATCTCGCCGTGCTCCATGAAGACGCTTTCGGACGTGGCGACCGGCCATGCCGACTCGCTCATCGCCCGTGCGGCCGATGTCGCGCTCAAGGAGCGGCGAAGGCTCATTCTCGTACCGCGCGAAACGCCGCTCGGGCGCGTCCATATCGAAAACATGCTCCGCGCCAGGGACGCCGGGGCCGACATCGTGCCGCCGGTGCCCGGATTCTACACGCATCCGCGCACCATCGACGACGTCGTGAATTTCACCGTGGGAAAGGTGCTGAACCTGCTCGGAATACGGCACGATCTTTTTCCGGAATGGGGTGCGGCTGAAAGCGACATTGGCTAATGTCGCCTTCGCCTTCGACGGCGTTCATGCGATGAACATAGACATGATACATAATCCCATCCTCCGCCGCGTCGCCGAAAAGGTGCTGTCGGGTATTCCCGTGGACGAAAACGACGCGCTCGCCATGCTCGCGACGGCCGACGTCGTGGAGCTCGGCCTCATCGCCGATTCCGTGCGGCGCCGCATCAACGGCGCGAATGCTTACTACGGCGTGAACATGAACCTCAATTACACCAACGTGTGCGAGCTGCGCTGTCCGCTCTGCGCCTATTCGCGCGATGAGGGCGACGCCGACGCCTTCACGCTCTCGCTCGACGAGATCGAACAGCGCGTGCACCGCGCCGTGGGCTTCGGCATCGACGAGGTGCATATCGTGGGGGGGCTTAATCCGGCCCTTCCCCTCGAATACTTCACGGAGATGCTGCGGCGCATCAAGCGCGTGAAGCCGGATCTCTTCATCGTGGCCTTCACCGCCACCGAGTACGACTACTTCGCGCGGCATAGCGGCATGAGTATATCCGGGCTCTTCCGCGTGATGATCGACGCGGGCCTGGGGGCGCTCCCGGGGGGCGGGGCCGAGATATTCGATCCCGGCGTTCGCGAGCGCATCGCGCCACGCAAAATCTCAGGAGAGCGCTGGCTCGCCGTAATGCGCGAGGCGCACCATGCGGGACTCAAAACCAACGCGACCATGCTCTACAATCACGTCGAAAATCCTTCGCACATCGTCGACCACCTGTCGCGCATCCGCGAACTGCAAAACGAGACCGGGGGCTTCAAGACCTTCGTGCCGCTTCCCTTCCACCCCGAGAACACCGCGCTTGCCGTGGAGAAGCAGGCCACGGGCTTTGATGACATCAGGATCTACGCGACCGCGCGCGTCTACCTCCAGAACATCCCGCACCTCAAGGGGCTGTGGATGTACCTGGGCGAGAAGCTGGCGCAGGTGATGCTCCACTTCGGCGTGGACGACATCGGGGCCACCTATCACTACGAGAAGGTGGTGCACGCCGCGGGCGCGACGACCGACGATGTCGGTTCGGAAGAGCGCCTGCGGAGAATCATCGGGAACGCCGGAATGACGCCCGTGCGCGCCACGGCGGCCTACTGAGACCGGGAGGGCCCTTCATGAAGCTCGGCTATATCGACTACCTCAACTGCTATCCCTTTTATCACCACATGATGACGAAAAGCCCGCTCGAGGGCGTTCGGGTCGTTCCCGCGTACCCGAGCGCGCTGAACGCCATGATGCGCGAGGGCGCGCTCGACATGAGCCCGGTCTCCTCTGCCGCGTACGCGGACGTGCCGGAGGCGCTCATCCTCCCCGGCTTCTGCCTCTCCTCGATCGGCTACGTCCGCTCGGTGGTGCTGGTCAGCCGCGTGCCGATCGAAGAGCTCGACGAACGCCCCCTCGGGCTCTCCTCCGCGTCGCAGACCTCGGTGGTTTTATTGAAGATGCTTCTGGAGCGGCATTACGGCGTGCACCCGTCCTACGTTCCATCGCCGCCGCGGCCGTCGCTTTCACAGATCGACGCGGCCCTGGTGATCGGCAACGAGGCCATGATGCACGAGGCCGAGCCGATCCCGTACACCTACGACCTGGGCGACCTGTGGCTGCGCAAGACCGGGCACCCGGTGGTCTTCGCCGTGTTCCTGGTCGGCGCGGATGCCGCACGGACCATGCGCGCGGACATCGAGCGTGTGGTCATGTCGTACCACAACTCGCTTGCGTGCCTGGAGTCGGAGCGCACCACGCTCATCGACGCTGCGCGCGCAAAGTACCCCGACGTGGCCTACGACATCGACACCTACTACCGGCTGCTGCGCTTCGAGTTCACCGCAGAGCTTAAGAGCGCGCTGGCGTACTACTACGCACAGGCGGGCGAGATGGGGTTCATCCCCGGGGTGAAGGAGATCCGGTATTACGGGTGAGGCCGGCATGAACGCGGACAAAAACCACCTCGAACAAAAAATCCTCTCCGGCAAACGAATCGGCAGCGACGAGGCCGTCGCACTCTTTTCGTTCGACCTGGCCCGGCTCGGCCTCCTCGCCGACGCGCGGCGGAAGATGGTCCATCCCTCGGACGAGGCGGGCTTTATCGTGGACCGCATCGTCAACTTCACCAACGTCTGCACCGCCGCCTGCGCCTTCTGCGCCTACCACGCACGCGCCGGACTCATCGAGCCCTACCGCATGACGATCGACGAGGTGCTCGGCAAGGTCGACGAGCTCGCGCGCGCCGGCGGCACGCAGGTCATGCTGCAGGGGGGGCTCGACCCCGAGTTCGGCCTGGACGAATGCCGCGCGATGCTCCGCGCCGTGAAGGAGCGCTTTCCCGCCATGTACCTGCACAGCTTCTCGCCCGCGGAGGCGGTGCACCTGGCGAGGCGCGAGGGTATCTCCATCGCCGAAGTCATCGCTGCGCTGAAGGACGCCGGGCTCGATTCTATGCCCGGCGCCTCCGACATGCTGGTGGACCGCGTGCGCCGGCTGGTCAGCCCGAACAAGCTTACGAAGGACGAATGGGTGGGCGTGATGCGTGCCCTCGCCGCGGCGGGCCTCAAGTCCTCGGCCACCATGACCTACGGACTCGGCGAGACCCTCGAGGAGCGCGTCGAGCACCTGGGGGTGGTGCGGGGCGTGCAGGACGAGACGGGCATACTGCGCGCCTTCATCCCCTGGAGCTTTTCGCCGGCGCGCACCCGCATGGCCGATACCATGCCGGCCACCGGCGTCGACTACCTGAAGGTGGTGGCGGTGGCGCGAATCTATCTTGACAACATCCGATTCATCCAGGCTGGATGGCTCACTGAGGGGCATAAACTCGCCCAGATCGCGCTCGCCATGGGCGCGAACGACATGGGCGGCGTGCTTACCGAGGAGGTTGTGGTAAAGGCCACCGGCGTCGAAACCACGGCCGACCGCGAGGGGATGATCCGTGTCATCTCGGCCGCGGGCAGGGTCCCCGTGCAGCGGGATTCCGAGTACCGAACGATCAGGAGCTACGCGTGATGGTGAGCCTGCGCTACGAGATCGACAACGAGAGCCCCGAGGAGAAGAAGCGCTTCATCCGCGCCATGTTCTCTTCCATTGTTCCGGCCTACGACCGGCTTAACCGCATACTGTCCATGGGCATCGACATCGCATGGCGCCGCAGCGCGGTGCGCGCGCTCGGCGACATCTCCGGTAAAACGCTGCTCGACCTCTGCTGCGGCACCGGCGACCTCTCGAAGGCGCTCTCCAGAAAGGGCGCGCGCGTGGTCTCGCTCGATTTCTGCCCGGCCATGATCGAGAAGGGAATCGCGCGCGGCGCGATCCGCGGTGATGCCGTAGTGGCTGACGCCAGCTGCCTGCCCTTTAAGGACAATGCCTTTGATATGCTCACGATCGCCTTCGGCATCCGCAACATTCCCGACCTCGACAACTTTATCCGCGAGACGGCTCGCGTCCTGAAAGAGGACGGGACGCTGCTCATCCTCGAGCTCACGCGGCCGCAGCGGCGGCTCATGGCGCGCCTGCATCACCTCTATCTGAAACGGGTGCTTCCGGTCGTGGGCTGGATGGTGTCGGGAAGGCTTACGGCGTACCGCTATCTCTCGAAGACCGTTCAAACCTTCATCGACCCCGAAATGCTCGAGGCGCGCTTCGCCGCGCACGGCTATGCCTGTGCGCACACGCACCATTCAATGGGAATCGCGACTATCGTGGAATGCGTTCGAAGCGGGAGGGACGGCGCCGGGCGCGGCGAAACGCGCCGCACCCGTACCGACGAAAGCGCGTCTGCGACCTACTCGACCGTGCAGCCGAACCGCGCGCCCCTGTAACGGGCAGTGTTCTCGCGGCCGAGCCCCTTCACCGTAACGGTCTTGTTTTTGTAATCGATCTCGCAGCTTGAAATTGGAAGCGACAGTCGCGACCAGTTGCGCGCCGCCTCCTCGGTTTTGCCCTCAACAAAAATGCTCGAGCACATGAACTTTGCATAGGCTCCCGATGCCATGGGCAGGAAGGCGCTTATGTCCTTCCAGTTCGCCGCCACCCAGACGCCGATGCCCACCAGGATAACCAGCAGCAGTATGAGCGCTATCTTCACTATCTTTTTCATGATGTCCCCCTATTTCCCGATGCTGTCGATGATCATCTTGAGGAAGCGGTTGCGGTCGAAGCTGGGCTTTTCGCGCGTGTCGCCGGTGTAGGCGATCACCATGTCGAGCGAGGGGATGACGAAGATCATCTGCGACCAGTGGCCCAGCGCCATGAACATGTCGCGCGGCGCGTCAGGATACACGGGCGGAAGGTCCATCTCGGGTACGCCCATGTTCAGCCACCACAGCGCGCCGTAGTTGGCGTCCTTGCGGTCCTCGGCGTCGAGCTTGGTTTTAAGATAGGCCGGCGCGAGCGTCGTGCTGTAGCGCACCCAGCCCTCGGGGAGGATGCGCTTTCCCTCCCACGTGCCGTCATTAAGGAAGAGATAGCCGAACTTGGCCATGTCGCGCGGCGTGGCATGGACGTACGAGGACCCCACGAAGGTTCCCGCCGCGTCGCGCTCCCACACCGCGTTCTTCATACCGATGACGTTGAAAAGCCTGTCCCACGGATAGCGGTCGTACTCGGCCGCGTTCATGGTGTTTTTGAGCATCGCCATCAATAGATTGGGCGTGGGGCTGGCATACTCCCATTTCTCGCCGGGCGCCGCCTCGAAGTCCTGCGACGCGGCGTAGGCGGCCATGTCTTTATGGCCGCTGGTAAAGAGCATGGCGTTCACCGTGGACTTCAGCGGCGAGGCCTCGTAGGTCTCGTTTGAGTACAGCCCCGAGCTCATGCGCAGCAGGTGGTCGATCGTGATCTTC
>JBFZEY010000416.1:0-3605 GCA_041306625.1 Spirochaetota bacterium
TATATTCCATAGTAAACCGTGCGTTTCGCCCGAGCAGAAAAGTCAATGACACCGTTGCGCTCCGGTAGTCTATCTCTGAACCTTCGTCATTGTAGTCCGAAATGTAATCGTTATAAAGCAGCGAAACTATCCACCAGCTCCTGTCGCCCTCCGACGTTACTATCAGTTCAGCCATTGCGCCGTGGCTTTTTACTTCGCGGCCGGCCGGCGTAAAGTATCCGTTCGAATCATCCCTGAACAGCTAGAGAAGGTTGAGATCGATGTATTTGAAGATCAATGAGGCGTCTCCTCCCGCATAGATAATCCTGTTCCAGAAGCTCGGGTCCGCAGCACCGGCGGCATTTTTTTCTTTCCCGTAATATACAAAAGCACCGACCCTGAGCGGTTTCAGGTCCTGGGAGAGGCGCAGCATGGCGCTTTTCCCGCGGTCCCTGTCAAAGTTCTCTGAACCCTCTTCGGGCGGGTCGATCCCGTTTCCATTCAATACCTGGACACTGGCATCGAGCCCGAAATCGAAACCGTAATCGATAACGATCCCGCGATCGTATTTAAGGTTGGCGTGCGAAAGTGAGGGCTTTCGTTTAAATATTTCATACGGCTCATAGGTGAGCCTGAGCTCTCCTTTGTATATCGGATCAGAGACCGAAAACTGTCCCACTGTAATGTTTATCCCGGTCGAGAACAGATCCTTGTAATAAAAAAAGGCGTCCTCTATTCCGGCGATCTCTCCGTTCTCCGTGAAAAAAAAATAAAAGTAATACGAAAGCTTATCTGTAATCGGCCCACCCGAGATAAGTTTGAGTAAAAAAGGGGTTTTGAAGTCGGTTGCCGTGCCGCCGTCCGTCTCCATGGATGCGGCGACGTCCATTCGCATGCCTACAGGAAAATCCTTTATCAGATATAGAGAATCATCGCCGGTGTCAATATGGGTCCGCGGGGATTCTCCCTCGGGAAGCCTGAAACCGTTTGCCGCAAACTCCTCACCGAAAGGTTTCAGTTTCGGGAAGGGGGCGTGGCATGTCTGGCAGGTCATCCTGTGTTTGCGCGCGAATCCGGGCATTGAACTGGCGGAGGATGCCGCGAAAACGACGGTAGCGAGAATACATACCACATATCCGAAGGCATATTTCAATTTCATATACTGCTCCCTTCAGTCGGCGATCTCAAACTCCGTTTCACCGTAGTTGATCACCCTGTCCCTGTATTCGTCTTCGGGCACCTTGAGAAACTCGCCCACCGGTTTTACAAGCAATCGGTAGTTCAGAAAGGCCCGTATCTTCACTTTACCATAAGAAACTTTATCGGGGATATTCCATGTAAACGTTTCAATTTTCGTCTCCCGGGGTCCGATACGGTAATCCGTGCCGAACCGCGCGGTATTCCACTGGCAGATCGTCATTTCGCCCTTCTCCGTAAAGTAGGGCATGCGGAATATCCTCTGCCCGACCTCGATGCCGTCGCGCGGAAGGCCGGTAAATGTTTGAGGAAGGTCCATCATCTCGGCGAAGTCCCGATATGCCGTTTCGTTTGATGAGATGGTGTATTCCTCTCCTATGAATCCTTTTTTGTCGACCGAGAGCAGGTAAATCTTCCCCGCGGAATCCGTCGCGGTCACCGTCAGATAGAGCATCCGGTCCTCCACGGAACCCGAGGGGACCTTGTGCCCGCACTTCTGGTTGAAAAGCTGAACCCGTATTACCGTGCGCTCTCCCGGTTCAAATTCGTCCGCGTCGGCCTGCACGAGAACATCGATGGCTCCGTTCGTTTTCGCTCCAACATGTGCTCCATGAAAAAGGTGCTGTTTCACATCCGGATATCTCGTCGCATCGGTTTTTGCTCTCCGGTCCTCTGCAGACGGCATATGGCATGTCTGACACTGCACACCCTCTTTTGAATAGGGGCCCTCGAGCCATTCATTGTAGGTGGATTTGACGTAAACCCCCCAAGGGCTCTTTTCATTGTGGCAGTTGGCGCAGAATTTTGCCGTCTTCATCCCCTCAAACTTCACGAGGTCATGCGCCGGCGACTTTGTTCCGCCGCGCGGCCCGTACTTCGTTCTTCCAGGGGTGGATGTATAGCTGAAGTTAAAGAGGGCATTTTCGTCAAAGCCCGATATCGTGTGGCACACGTCGCAGCTGACACCCTCGTTCGCCATGGATTTTTTCGCGGGCCTTGGAGGAGGAGTGTCTCCTGCCATGAAGGCGAAGGGCGCATGGCAGCCGTTGCATCCGTCTGCGACCACTTTGAATTTCTGGTTTTTTTTACTGTGCTCGACCGCCAGATCGAAATATTCTATTTCGTCCCATTCATGAGTGAAGGCCTTTGCCATCATGCTCTGCGACCACTGCTGAAATATTTCATTGTGGCACTGACGGCAGTAGGCCGCCCGTTGAAACGCTGAATATTTCTGCGTACCATGCAACGCTTCTCCATATTTTACCGTCGCGACAAGGACCGCGGCAGGGAGGATACCGCAGGCAATGATTACGGGCAAGGATTTATATCTCATGCTGGCACCGCCGTCAGGGTCGCCGTAAAAAGCAGCCCCCTGGAATATGATGAATATCATTCTGAACGGTAAGGTATCTGCATCAACTTACCGGGAAAATTCCGGTACATGGCACCGATCGCCGGAAGTCCTCCTCCGGGAGGTCGACTTTTCATACGAAAGCCCCCCTGCAGGGGTTTTACTATTTATCAGCAAATCGGCGTTTAGACGGCAGAGCTGTTTTGATGGGTTCCATTCCCTTACTTCCTTACGTGTACAGCGACACGTTCCACTAGAAGTCGATCGATAAAAGTAAAACCGGCGGGTGTGTTTCCTCTCCTATAGTAGGTAATTATATGTGAAAGTCAAATAATATTTACAATCACATTCGGGAACAATGAATCGCGGGATGACTTTATCGATTATAACCCTGGGCGTATCCGATAGTAAGAAATCTACGGTTGTAAGATTGCCGAGGTGTATATTCCAAGACCGATCGGTTCTCCTAAGTGGCGCCCTCGAAATATCTTCATTATTCGATGCATACAATGGACGTACCGGTGCAGGTGCTCCACCTGAAAGAGAGGCACATCATCAAGCTGTTGAATACTGCCGGCCGGAAATACAGAGACCGCGGTAGGTCCGGTTCAGCTTGAAATTTCGCGCATAGTCGCGGCAGGGGTCGAGCCCGGTTGAGTATGGTAAGTATATGCCGTCCTTCACGGGCCTACCAGGCGACTTCGACAGACCAGGAAGATATAGGGTTATTGTCACCGACCGCAACGCGCCTTCCGGGTATATCAAGCTTCAGGGTTGGATCTGTATCCTCGGCGGTTCCCCAGGGATCGCTGGCAACGGTCGGTAGTCCTTCATCGGATTCGCACACGGTATACCCGGCCCCCTCCCAGCCGTAGAGCACGGTGGGGCCGCAGCGGACGACAACTCGGCAGTTCATGTTCGAGGACTTACCGAAACTCGTGTTGGGTGTCACGCTGACCTCACACTTCTGTCCGACGGCGATATCGGTCTTGCCCGATACAATCCGGACCGCACCCGTGCGCCCGAATGCCTGCAGAAGCCGCTTTGCCTCGCGTCCTTTCTGCGCGATGACGCCCTC
>JBFZEY010000417.1:0-4538 GCA_041306625.1 Spirochaetota bacterium
ACGCGCCGTTTTTAATCCAGAAGAAGGCGCAGACGCTGATGTACTATACGACGACGATCGGTACGCTTATGTTCGTCCTTTCGGGTGTATTCGCCCTCATCCTGCCGGAGATTCAGCTTCAGGCGAACGCGGTCATCTTTACCGTCGCCGCCGCCGCTGTTATCACGCTGATTCTTCTTAAAACAGGACACTACCACGCGGCCGCCAATCTTATAACGACGGTTGCCTCTCTGGCAGTCACCGCGGGGCTTTTTGCGAAGGTAAACCGCGATGCCTACGCGGGATACACGACCTTCATCTATTTCATGATCGCGCTGATTGTGCAGGCGATGCTTTTCTGCGAAAAAAAATGGATCTTCGGTTTCACCACGCTCTTCCTCGCAAGCGATATATCCTTCTTTTTTCTGGTTAAAGACAAACTCGATCCGATAAGCCTCAAGGCCGCCAAGGTCGGCATGGTCGACAGCAGCTTCTGCATCATCTTCACTTTCGTCCTGTCATACCTCGTGCTGCGCATCACGGAGCAGGCGATTGAAAAATCGGACGAGGAGCGAAAACGGAGCGACGAGAGCTACGCGAAGACGGGAAGCCTGCTCGGGTCAGTGCGCGAAACATCGCGGCACCTTGCCGATTCAGTCGATGATCTCGCTTCGACATCGAACTCGTTTTCGGAATATTCACAGAACCAGGCGGCGTCAGCCGAGGAGATCATGGCAACGATCGAGGAGGTGTCGGCGGGTGTCGACCAGGTCGCGATCCGCGCCGGCGAGCAGTTCCAGAGCCTGACTGCGCTTGTGGCTAAAATGAACGACCTGTCGAAGACAATCGGGTCGATGGGGGACGACATCTCTGAGGCCGTTACGCTGACCGGTAATATCGCCGCCAACGCCAGGGAAGGCGACCGTTCATTAGGAGCAATGAGCGGCAGCATGCAGAAAATCGGAGAGAGCTCAAAAGAGATGACCGGGATCGTCGAGATCATCAACGGGATATCCGATCAGATCAACCTGCTCTCGCTCAACGCCACCATCGAGGCCGCGCGCGCGGGCGAGGCCGGCAGGGGATTCGCCGTCGTCGCCGATGAGATATCCAAGCTGGCAGACAGGACCGCCGACAGCCTCAAGGAGATCGACAAACTGATAAAAGGGAACAACAGCGAGATCGGCAGCGGCCTGCGCAACGTCGATGAAACGGTGGGAGTGATACGGAGCATCATCGAGGGGGTGAATACGATAAGTTCGATGATGGAGTCCCTGACCGAACAGATGCGCGTACAGCAGGCGATAAACGTGGATGTGAACGCCGAGGCGGCCAAGGTGAAGCAGCGTTCGGACGAGATAAAAAACAGCACCGAGGAACAGAAGGCCGCGGTCACCGAGATTGTGCGTTCCGTGGCGAGCGTGAACGAGCTGACACAGTCCTACGCCATGGGAGCGGAGCGGCTTGCAAAGAGCGCCAGGAGCGTCGAGTCGGTCGCGGATTCGCTTAAAAAACAGGTCCTCGACCAGGAGGCCTAAGGGGCCGTCACTGCCGGGTGAGCGCCCTTATGAGTCCGGCCATCGACGGATAGCGTTCGACGAGATCGGTTCGGTCGCCGGTTTCGAAATCGTCGAAATCGAATCCCGGAGCCACGGTTGTTCCCAGGAGCGCGTACGTGCCGCCCGGCGCGAGCCGCGCTCCCTGCCACACGCCGGCCGGAACGACCGCCTGCGGCACCATCCCCGATGCCAGGTCCGCACCGAGCAAAGCGATTTTTCCTCTCCCGTCCGGAAACAGGTGCAGCATTTCGACCGGGTCCCCGAGGTAATGATGAAAGATCTCGTCGCCCGCCAGGCGGTGCATCGACGAAAAGGTGCCGGGGGTGAGCAGGTAGTAGATGGCAGTGCCGAACGACCGGTCTCCGCCGTAGCGCGACGGCAGATTGTCGCGCGCGATCAACCCGGTCGAACGATAGGTCTCGGCGAAGAAGCCGCCCTCCGGATGAGGCATGAGTCGCAGCAGGCTGATAATTTCTTCGGCGGTCATCGATCGGAACCTCCGCGTGAAAGGTGAACGTGGCATCAGGACGAATGCCGCAGCCTTCCCTCTGCCGGATGCTTCAAAGTATAGGCCCGCCTTTTTTCTGATTGCAAGTCTTTTAGGGCGTGGCCGATAGTAATCCTGTAAGAGTATATTCCGAGGAGGCTGCATTGGGACGACCATGCCATACACTGCTCTATAAAGAGCCCGCCCGCGAGGGGTTTGCCGTCATCGCCCATCGCGGCGCCTCGGCCTATTTCCCCGAGAACACGCTACTGTCGCTTGAGGGCGCAATCGAGATGGACGCGGATATGGCAGAGATCGACGTGCTGCTCTCGCGCGACGGGGTGCCGGTGGTAGTGCACAATGAGCGCATCCACCGGGCGACCGGAGGGCGGGGCCGCGTGGCACACTATACGGTTGCCGAGCTCAAGCGATTCGATTTCGGTTATAAGTTCAAGGCGGCCAGGGGCGAGCAGGTCCCCACGCTCGAAGAGGTGCTGGAGCTGTGCGCCGGTCGCATCGCGCTGAATATCGAGATAAAATCGGGCGCGGTGCAGGACGTGGTGCTTGACGGTATTGAGGAGCGCTGTCTGGACCTGGTCTACCGGCACGGGATGGAGTCGCATGTGGTGTTCTCAAGCTTCGATCCACGCGCGCTGCTGCACTGCAGAATCATCGATCCGTCGGCGGTGACCGCGGTCCTTTATGATGACCGGTATTATCTGCGTTCGCAGGCACCGGCGGCGATCGTGGGGCACCTCCGCGCGGA
The DNA here is from genome assembly GCA_041306625.1 of Spirochaetota bacterium. Classification (GTDB taxonomy): domain Bacteria; phylum Spirochaetota; class UBA4802; order UBA4802; family UBA5368; genus MVZN01. The sequence goes on from JBFZEY010000417.1 coordinate 2,792, forward strand.
CGCGTTCAACTGCTCGAAGGAAGAGATTACTGAAAAATGGATCGCGGACTGCGCCGCGCACGGCATACCGGTGAACATCTATACTGTGGATGACCCGAAGACGATGAGAAGACTCATCACGATGGGAGTAAGCGGGATTTTCTCAAACCGCCCGGACGTGTTAAAGGAAGCGGCCCTGGAGGCCCCGCCGTTTAAACGACCAGAGCCTCTTTCTCCTTCCTTCCGAGTGAACGATAGTGCTGATACGAAACCGTGAGCGCCCGCGTCGCCTCTTCCGGGGACTCGAAGACGGGAAGGTTATACTCGGTCCTTATTGAAAGTATGCGATCGATCGCGTTGGGAATGTAGATTGCGGCCGGCTTGTCGTATTTTTTGCAGATATTTCCGAGTTCGCAGATGGCTTCCACGACCACCTTCTGCCACACGTTTGGCACGGCGAGAAGCCCGTCCACGCGGTCCGACGAAAGAATGGCGTCCCAGATATCGATGAAGGTCTGCTTTCCCAGCGTCGGTCCCAGGTCCACCGGGTTGGAGACGTTGAAGAGCTTGGCCGTGGAGCGCAGACGTTCCTTTGTCTCCTCCGAGAAGGACGCCATCTCGAGGCCGCTATCCACGATGAGGTCGGCCGTAATGCCGCCGAAGGCGCCGGAATTGGTGAAAACCGCAACGCGTTTTCCCTTCATGAGCGGCATACTGGTGAACATTTTGGGAAGCGTATAGAGCTCCGAGATCGACTTCAGGCGCACGATGCCCGCCTGGCGGCAGGCGCTCTCGAAGATGACATCGTTGTTGGCCATCCCCGCCGTGTGCGACATGGCGGCCTTCGACCCCTCGCCGGTTCGGCCCACCTTGTAGATGAGCACCGGCTTTTTCGTTCGCTTCGCTGTTTCGAGGAGCTTCCTCCCGTTTTTTATACTCTCGAGATAAAGGCAGATCACCTCGGTGTTGTCGCCTTTGAAGTATTCGATGAGATCGGACTCATCGACGTCCTCCTTGTTGCCGATCGAAACCACCTTGTTGATATTGGTGATGTCCTTGCGGAAAGAATCGATGATCAGCGCACCTATCCCGCCGCTCTGGATAATAAAAGAGATGGAGCCCGGCCGGTCGAAGACGCCGTCGTACATCCCCGGGGTGATGCCGAAGAAGCAGCAGAACTTGTTGTGCGCGTTGATGGTCCCGAGGCAATTGGGGCCGAGAAAGCGGATGCCGAACTCGCGGGCGCATTCACTGATCTCTTCCTGAAGGCGCTTACCCTCTTCGCCGGCCTCGGAAAACTCGGCGGTTTCGATTATGAGGTGGCGGATTCCCTTCTCTCCGCATTCCCTGACGACCGCCGGGACCACTCGCGCGGGAGTGAGGACTATAGCGAGGTCGACTTCTCCGGGTATGTCGAACACCGACTTGAAGCCGCGGGAACCATGGACATCCTCCCCCTTCGAGTTGACCGCGAACATCCTGCCCGTATAGCCGAGGCAGCTCAGGGCATATGATATGCTGGCGCCGAGGTTGAATGGGGAGTTCGACGAGCCGATTACGACAACGGATGAGGGGTTGAAGAACCTGTCCATGGGGCGCTCCCTGATCGGTGATACGGGCCGGGCTACTTACTATCCGGCGCGAGGCTCCCCCGACCCTGGCGGGGGAGATTGATGAATGTCCATGCCGTACCGCAATTCAACAGTACGAAATTTAAAGCACCTGTTTTTTATTTCAATGAAAAAATAATATAAATCACAACAATGAA